>JBEDAD010000310.1:0-6066 GCA_041177985.1 Bacteroidota bacterium
CCAACACCAGAAATCGTTCCTCCTGTTCCAACACCAACTACAAAGTGCGTAATTTTCCCACCCGTTTGCTCCCAAATTTCCGGACCCGTTGATTCGTAGTGCGCAATTCTATTGGATAAATTATCGTATTGGTTTACATACCATGAATTTGGCGTTTCAGAAGCCAATCGTCGCGAAACAGAATAATAGGAACGTGGATCTGTCGGTTCAACAGCGGTTGGACAAACAACAACTTCCGCACCAACTGCGCGGAGAATATCCATTTTTTCCTTGGATTGTTTGTCGTTTAAAACGCAAATTAATTTGTATCCTTTGATGATTGCCACCAAGGCCAATCCCATTCCTGTATTTCCGGAAGTTCCCTCGATAATTGTTCCGCCGGGATGGATTAAACCTGCTTTTTCAGCATCTTCAATCATTTTTACCGCCATTCTATCTTTTACAGAATTCCCAGGATTTGTAGTTTCAACTTTCGCTAAAACCGTTGCTTTAACATCCTTCGTGACTTTATTCAAACGAACCATTGGCGTATTCCCAATCGTTTCCAATATATTATTGTAGATTTTCATCGTGTTTTTTTTGGCAAAGATACTATATTGATTTGTATTCAAACAAGGAGTTTTGGCTTACCTTCAAATGTTTTTACAAAATTCTGGAGAGAAATGTATTTAAAAGTGTTCCATCGCAATTTAATGTATTAATGGTGTGAATTAGGGATTCCATAAAAGTCTCTTTTTCTAGTACATTTATGTTCCAAACGAATTTAATGCACAACCAATTTCAGCATTTCAGTTGCAGCATCCGTTGCTGTATATTCTACAAAATAAACACCTTTATTCCACCGCAGCGTTTCAATCTCCGTTCCATTCAAAACCTCTCCAGTCCAAACCAATTGTCCTAAAACACTGTGGATATTTACGTGTACGGATTCTATAAATTCCGATTTTATGGTAATTTTTCCGTTGGAAGGATTTGGATAAACGCTAAAATCGGAATTCAAAACTGCTGTGATTTCAGAAATGGAAACGATACTTTCCAGATTCTCCTGATTTACAATTGGAAAATCGTCGTTGGGTCCTATCTTAATTACATAAACGCTGCTTCCACCAAGTCCATCCAAGGTTAAATATCCCGTTGCAATTGCTCCACCATCGCTCGTTGGAATAATTTGGCAATTTCTATCTTCTTGCAAAAATGCGACATCCACATTTAAATTGTTCCAAACAAGATTGTCGTAGTAGCGTGTAATTGCAACATCTACACTTCCTGCAGTTGAAAATCCATCTTGCCGATATCTGACTATATAAACCTTGCCATCCGTGCCATATTTTGTAACCTGCTCGTAAAAAATATCTCCTGAAAAATGATCTGAAAACTCTTCTAAAAATTCGCCTTCCATCGTAGTTGTCAAGCGGTATTCATCTAAATCTCCAAAAGTTGGATGTACACGTTTACCAATAGAATAAAGGTTTCCGCCTCGAATAAAAAAGTCGTTCAGCCCATAATTTCCATGTTTCCCAAATTGTTTTACCCAAGAAATTGTTCCGTTGCTGTAAAATTTAAGAATCACGCCTTTTGTCAGCAAGGAATCCGAATTATAGATTTCTCCTACTGCATAAAAAGTAGTATCGTTGAATTGTTTTATGGAAGAAATTCTGTCTTCGCCACTGGATCCAAAATTCCGCGTCCACAGTGTATCGCCATTGTGATCCGTTTTTACAATGTAAAAATTTAAATTATTGTTCGGTGTTGCGGTAGTTTCTCCAACCATGTAAATAGCAGAATCTGAAGTAAAAATAGCATCATTTACTTTGTCCCATCCAGCGTGCGGATAATGTTTTTCCAATAATTGATTTCCAGCGGCATCACATTTCCATAAATAATTCGTGAAAAACCCAGATTCAGGCGAAACAGAATACCCTGCGACATAGAAAATACTATCGTTCCAATTCAACACGCGACGTCCCCAATCGCCTTCAACTCCTCCGAAGTTCTTTGACCATTGAAATTCACCCAAACTGTTCAACTTCATAAGGTAAACTTGCGATGGCGCATCTCCAAAACTACTGGAACTTCCTGTCAGCATGTAGGAACTATCTGCAAGTTGCACGATTCCCTGGCCATAATCGTAGCCATTATCCGTGAAGATTTTAAAAAATTTGACTTGTCCGAAGCTCAAAGAACCGTTCAGACAAATTCCAAGTAGAAGATAATAATACAGTTTCATAGCTTAACTCTTAAACGTGTGATTATCGATTGACCTTTGCCATTTGGTGAAACCATTCCGACAAGATCTTCCGTTGCGATGCCCAAAGACCAACTGGAAAATTTAATTTGAGAATACAATCCGACTCGGAAATTCGTGAAACCGCCGTACGATGCGTGTGCTCCAAAATCCAACCATGGTAAAGCTTTAATCTGCGCACCAGCGAATAGCAATGGCGTGTATGCAATCGACGGATAAACTCTCAATCCGAAAAAACTTTGAATACGCGCGGGATTCAGCTCATCGACAATTTTCCCTACTTGGAAATAGCCTGGTAAAAACCGCACTTTTTTAACCGATGTGGAATCAATACCCAATGAATCCAAGACAGAAATATTTCCATCTAAAATACTGGATTCTCCATACAATTGCTTGAATTCAAAACCCGTATACGCAATGTTGGTGTCGGCAGAATATCGGGTTACTGGCGAATTTAAAAAGCTTACACCGAGATTTTTTGCCGTAAATTGAATAAAAGAAACTTTGTCGGCTCGAAAAATTACTGGAACTTTAAAATCTAAATCTACACCAATTCCATATCCTTTGAAAAAATTGCTGCCAGCTGCCATTTCAATTGTTCCATCCAGCCCAAGATTCACCGAGTCGCCATCCTCCGATTGGAATAATTGTCCAGAGCGTATTTGACCTTCGGAAAAATTGGAAATGGAATAAAAATTCAGTGCTACGTTCGATTTTGTTTTTTTATCGATTATACCAAATCCAACTTTCTGAAACGAAATAGCAGAAAATCGCGTTCCTGAAAAATCGATATTTTCACCAAGGTAGGATTCGTTTCCATAGAATGCCAATCCAAAAAGATCCTTGGCATAGATTAGCGAAAGGTAATTGTAGTAGCCCCCTTTTACTAAAAAACCAAGATTTTGTTTTTTGAAAAGATTTACGGAATAATTCCGGTATTCCATTTCACCGCTGACATCTGCACCAACTCTATTTATTCCATTGTGACTTTTGTTGGATCTATCTTTTATATCGTTTGTAATTGCGCCTCCGTAAAGGAATCTTTTCGTTAAATCATTGTGTAAGGAAGTAGCGCCATAATCCGCCAATCCCTGCATAAAAAATTCCTGAGAATACAAGGATGTATCGTATTGAATTGGTAAAAGTTGCTGTGCGAAAACACTGGAAAAACAGCCAAAACAAAGAACAATTAAACTATTTCGCATCATAGGATTGTTTTAAGATTAAACTTCGTTTTCAGTTTAACTGCCAAAAATGCACCAACTGGAATAGATACCTGCTGGTTGGAAGTACCGTTCGCATCTGGCGTATTGAATTGGGTTTCCACAATTACTTTTTTGATTGCATCTAAATTAGCCACTATCGCTTCGGTTAAAACAAATTCAACTTCCGAATTTTTCTTTAACATGCCATCGTTTGGATCGATACTTCCCATTAAAGAAGATACGATTTGATTTGTTCCAGCAACGGTATACAAAATTTCTGAATTTTCATTCAATAAAACCAATTTCACAGCACTAGAAATCGGAAACGCATTAGAAGCATTCAATATGATTTTACCGGATTCCACGTGCGACTTATTCAGATTTTGTGCAACATCGAAATCAAACGTATCTCTTAAAGTAAGTCCATCTGCGCCAATAGCTAAAGGAAGTTGTGCTTTCAATTTTACTTTTAATCTGCTATTCGGAAAAATCTCATTCCAACCTCCAGAAGTATTTCCCCAAGGATTTAGCTCAATTTTATACCCCAAAGTATGCGTTTTGCCTAGGTTTTCCAAGTACGTTTCAACAGAGCTGTTTGCACTTGTGAATTCGATAATTTCCATGGAATTAGTTATGTTAGACCAAGAACCCGTAGCTGCATTCAAATAGATTGGAGCACCAATTTGCGCATTGGAAAGTTGTACCGTATTACCTAAATTGTTGGTGTTTTCCACTTTTGTAATAGTAGCTTTTGCTGTAACTTTCATGCCATTTGAAATTTCAAACTGCAACGCCATTGCAGGCAAATCAACCGAGCCCGCAGTAACGGAATTCAGCAGTTCAATCGTGTAATCTGAAGTGTCAGAAACGGAAACATTTCCAAAATAGCCGCGGGCATAGTCGATTTTTATGTTTTTAAAATCCGCTTCAACTTTAAATACCTGGTTACTCAAAAGTAGGATTGTGGGACCGTTTGGATCTGTTTTGATATTCAACCGCGATTGAAGAACATTGTATTCGCCTCCCGAAACACCCGTTAAATCCAAATCGTATCCAGAAATATCCAAAACTGCTGTTTCTGTTCCTGGATATGCACTTGTACCTGCTGGCGCTTCATAATTTTGCTGAAAAACCACGCCGTTTTTGGTGACTCCCGGCAATTCAATCGTAAATAATGTTTTCGTAGCAACAGGATTATACACTTTCATGTTAATCGTTCCTTTGCTAACGCGGATTTTTTTTAATTGAATTTCATTCAAATCAATTGCATGTTCCTCAATTTCATTGACAACATTAAAACCTGGCGGAACACTCAGAGATGCAACAACGCTATTATAGGTGTGCACAATTGAAGTATCTGGAATTTGAATAAGATCTTCAATTCCAAGATCCAAAATTGTCCGAGACAAATCAACTTGGTAAAACGTTCCTGCTCCTACACTTAAGGTAGAATCGTTGACACTGTTTTCCAGCGAAAGTGTATCGTTCACGAGCGGTAAAACCCAGTCAGAATTCCAATTCGTCTTCTCTTTTCTGCAGGAAAAAAGTGCAAAGAGACCAAGTAGTAGTATAAAATAAGTCTTTTTCAATGTAGTAATTTTATTTTCCAATGCAGCATTGGGATTATACTCTTTCAATTAGCGTGGCATATCCTTGTCCAACCCCGATGCACATAGTTACCAGTGCATAGCGTTTTTGTGTTCTTTGCAATTCTAGTGCGGCAGAAAGTAAAATTCGTGCGCCAGACATTCCTAGTGGATGTCCGAGTGCAATTCCACCGCCATTTGGATTAATACGTGGATCGTTGTCGGCAATTCCCATTTTTCGGGTACATGCTAAAACTTGCGCAGCAAATGCTTCATTGATTTCAATAATATCCATTTGATCCAATGTTAATCCTGCGCGTTGCAATACTTTTTCTGCTGCAAAAACAGGACCTATTCCCATGATTCGTGGCTCTACTCCTGCAACTGCAGCACCAATAATTCGTGCCAATGGTTTTAGTCCATTTGTTAAAACAGCATGTTCTGAAGCAATCAATAATGCCGCTGCACCATCGTTTAAGCCAGAAGCATTTCCAGCGGTAACTGTTCCATTTTTTCTAAATGCTGCGCGCAATCCTGCCAAACTTTCCAAACTTGTTTCCGGTCGACAAAATTCGTCCGTATCAAATCGCAAAGCTTCTTTTTTTCGTTGCGGAATATAAATTGGTGTAATTTCCTCAGCCAAACGTCCGGAAGCAGTTGCTTTCGCTGCTTTCTGTTGCGACCAAAAAGAAAATTGGTCTTGTGCTTCGCGCTCAATTCCATATAAATCGACTAAATTTTCAGCCGTTTCGCCCATGCCGTCAACGCCGTAAAGCTCTTCCATTTTTGGATTGATAAATCGCCATCCAAAGGAAGAATCAAACATTTGTGCATCCCGACCATAAGCAGCGGAAGTTTTTGAAATCACCCAAGGTCCGCGCGTCATATTTTCAATTCCACCAGATATGTAAATATCACCAGCACCATCTTTAATTGCCCGAGCAGCATTTATGGTCGCCGCCATTCCGGAAGCACAAAGTCGGTTAACCGTTTCTCCGCCAGATTGAAAAGGCAATCCAGCCAATAAACC
>JBEDAD010000311.1:0-2793 GCA_041177985.1 Bacteroidota bacterium
AGACAACCGGTAACGTAGACTTTATCTACTAAACCTTCCGCTTTTGCTTCAGCATATCTAATAATTGTATCAATCGATTCCTGTTTTGCATTGTCAATAAATCCGCACGTATTGATGATAACAATTTCCGCGTCGTCTTCCATAGACTCGTGCTCCACTTCAAAATTATTGGCTTTTAACTGTGCCATCAAAATTTCGGAATCTACAATATTTTTGGAGCATCCAAGGGTTACAACGTTAATTTTATTTTTTTTGAGCGTTTTTGTTTTCATGCTGCAAAATTACGGAAAGAAAGAGCACTTTCAAATATTATTGCCTAATTACTAGTTCTTTCTATCTAAAATAAATCAATGGTATTATCTTTGCTTACAACCCGAAAAAAAACACGGTATGAAAAACATAGTTATTTTTTGTCTTTTATTGGCAACAGTGGGATGTAAAACCCAAAAGAACCTTCAAAAATCACAAATGGATACGAATACTAAAACAATGCTAACTGCTGAACTTGGAAAAATTAATGCACCTTCGGATCCTGTTACAATTAAATCTGTTCGGATGGAAGGAAATAAATTGATCCTTACTGTTCAATACAGCGGTGGTTGTGAAAACCATTCGTTTCAATGTATTGGTTCGCCAGTAATCGCAAAATCGCTTCCTCCAATTCGTGCTGTTCAACTAGTGCATACTGCAAATGGCGACGCATGCAAGAAACTCATTGAACAAACGCTTGAAATAGATATTTCAGCCTTGGCTTACAAGCAAGAAGCAGAAAGTAAAATATTTTTAAATTTAGAAGGATGGGCAGAGCGAATTGTTTATACTTTTGAATAAATTAAGCACCAAAAAAACACAAAGCACAATTCCATGAAAATTCTATCTATCGTAAGTATTCTATTTATTCTAATCAGTTGTCGCGCAAAAGAAAATGCCACTGCGGATGTTGCTGTTAAGAAAACGAATGAAAAGCAGTTGGTGAAAATTGTAGCGAAAATTGGTCAAAAAGAGGAGGTTTTTGAGACTTTAAACATCCAAAAGGTGACGATGGTTGATTCTAAAATGCTTGTTGACTTAACCTATTTGGGGAATTGCGATACAATTCGTTTTAAAGCAATTGGTTTGGAATATGAAGCGAATGAAATCAATCCTGTGCGCAGGATTTTATTGGTTCAACCAAAAATGAAGGAGACTTGCATTGCAGAAAAAAATGTGACATTTGAGATAGATCTTACACAAATTCTAATCAATAAGACGGTTGGAGCCCGGAATGTGTTTATTTTGGATGGTTGGCCTGATCGTTTCGAATACATTGTGAAATAATAATTTTCGAGAAGAATAATCTGATTTTTTTTCTGGTTTCTTTTTACTGAATTTAATTCCCTTACGTTTTTAAGCTTAGGGAGATTTTTAAGTTTAGGGACATATCATTTTCATCTAATGGTAAACACGAATTCACCCTTACTTAGTGTCAATTTTACACATTAGGAAATGTTTCAAACCCTTTACCAGTAAGGAATAGCAGTTATCAACAAGTGTTGTATTTTGTGTGAAATTTCTACTTAAAAATTGCAACTAGTCCAAATAGTTCCGTTAATTTTGCAACCGAAATAAAGCTTTAGCTGTAAAATAAGAATATATGAACGTATTTGGGAAACTCGGAAAAAACACAGATCTAAATGAGTCAATTGGCTTAAACAATCTAGGAAATCAATTCTGGAACCTTTCTCCATCTGAATTGGTAGAAGACACAATCCTTAACGGTCAAGGAGAATTAACAGATACAGGAGCGCTTGCTATCGAAACGGGCGAATTTACAGGTAGATCGCCAAAAGATCGTTTTGTAGTTTGTGACGAAAAAACAGAAAATGCAGTTTGGTGGGGCGATGTAAACATCAAGTTCACACCAGAAAAATTCGATGCACTTTACAACAGAATGAAAGCCTATTTGAATGGCAGAGATGTTTATGTGCGGGATGCTTTTGCGTGTGCCGATCCAAGTTACAAAATGAATATTCGGGTTGTAAATGAAATCTCTTGGGGAAATATGTTTGCTTACAACATGTTTTTGCGACCGACAGATATCGATTTAGAAAACTTTTTGCCGGAATGGCATATCGTGTGTGCGCCTGGTTTTAAGGCAGATCCTGAAATTGACGGAACACGTCAAGCAAATTTTGCTATTTTAAACTTTACTAAAAAAATGATTATCATCGGTGGTACAGGATATACTGGTGAAATTAAAAAGGGAATTTTCTCTGTTTTAAACTTTGTTTTACCGCACGAAAAGAATGTGCTTTCCATGCATTGTTCTGCAAACATTGGAAATGAACATAACGATACTGCAGTATTTTTCGGTTTATCCGGAACAGGTAAAACAACTTTATCATCAGATGAAAATCGACGTTTGATTGGAGATGATGAACACGGTTGGGCAGAAAATACAGTTTTCAATTTTGAAGGCGGTTGTTATGCTAAAACGATTGATCTTTCGAGAGAAAAAGAGCCACAAATTTACGATGCAATCAAATTTGGAGCGATTTTGGAAAATATTGGCTTCACAGAAGGTACTTCTTTACCGGATTATACGGATGGTTCAATTACCGAAAACACCCGCGTATCGTACCCAATAGATTTTATCGATAATATTGCTGTTCCATCGATTGGAAATGCACCAAAAAATATATTTTTCTTGACGGCAGATGCATTTGGTGTAATTCCACCAATTTCTCGTCTAACAAAAGAACAGGCAATGTACCATTTCATGTCCGGTTACACAGCTAAAGTTGCTGGAACAGA
>JBEDAD010000312.1:0-3113 GCA_041177985.1 Bacteroidota bacterium
TAATCTTGGTCACAAAGGAATATTAGTCACCGGATATGGCATTTATACCAGTAGCATCTCTGAAAAGTTATTGAAAAAGCTTAGTTTTAGGCACGAAAACCATGTAAACAACAACAAATGAAAATTAAAATCTGGTCGGATATTATGTGCCCTTTCTGCTATATCGGAAAACGAAATTTTGAAAATGCCCTAGCACAATTTGGTCGTGCCGATGAATTGGAGATCGAATGGAAAAGTTTCCAGCTCGACCCTACAATTCCTAAAATGAAGCAGCGTGTAGATGTTTATGAATATTTGGCTACATCAAAAGGCATTTCGATTGAAGATTCAAAAGCCATGCATGAAAATGTAGTTAGAATGGCTAAAAGTGTTGGACTGGAATACAATTTTGATCGCGCAGTTATTGCCAACTCTTTCGATGCGCACCGTTTAATTCAGTTTGCCAAGTCGAAAGGATTAGGCGATGAAATAGAAGAAGCCTTATTTGCAGCGTATTTCACAAATGGATTGGATATAAGTGATTTAGATACACTTACCAAAATAGGAAGTTCAATTGGATTGTCTCCAATAGAATTAGAAACTATCTTACATTCAGAGGATTTTAAATCCGAAGTACAAAACGATATTTTAGAGGCTCAAAAATATGGTGTACGAGGAGTTCCTTACTTTGTATTGGATGATAAATATGCAATTTCAGGCGCACAGCCAAGCAGTGTTTTTTTAGAAGCGTTAGAAAAAACGTTTAATTCTTAGTTTTTTGTGCATACAACCGCAGTTAAGTGACTAATGTCACCAAAACTTCAGTTGGAGAGTTTTACCTTGTCAAAAAAAAAAGAATATGAAAAATGTTGGAAATATCGACCAGGGAATTCGTTTAGTTTTAGCTGCTGTACTTGCAGTTTTGTTTTTAACTGGAATTTTAACAGGAACAATTGGTATTATTTCATTGGTTGTAGCAGCAATTCTCCTTTTAACTGGAATTTTCCGCTTTTGTCCTTTGTATGCTTTATTAGGTTTGCGAACGTGTCCGAAGGTTAATTAAAAAGCGCTTTATTTTTTTTGTAAAATTAGTGGGCTGTTCACAAAATTGGTCTAACCTATCTAATTGCAACTAGTTACAATTCCCCTTATAGCAACCTTAGGAATAGCGAAATACGTTCTTATTCGTTCCTAAGGTTTTAAACGTTACAAAGGATTTTTTGTGTTTTGTGCTTTCGTGCACATTTTCTTCGAAAAGCATTCTTACCTTTGTCAAAATTTTTCACATGAAAATACTACGAATTCTACTTATAATCAGCACGATAACTGGCTCTGTGTGCGCCCAGGAACCTAGTCGTCCTAAAATGAATAAAAAAGGCACTTTTTTCGCCTATTGGGGATGGAACCGTTCTAATTATACAACTTCTGATATTCAATTTACCGGCAAAGATTACAATTTTGTACTTACGGATGTTGTTGCGAAAGACCGACAATCGTTATTTAGCTTATACAATTATTTTAATCCGACGAGTATTACAATTCCACAATACAACTTCCGTTTCGGGTATTTTTTCTCCGATAAATACCAGATTTCTTTTGGTGCAGATCACATGAAATATGTTATGCAGGCCGATCAGACGGTTAAAGTAAATGGTGAAATTGCCAACTCCGGAACAAAATACGATGGCGTTTATACGGATCGAGATTTGGTCTTGTCTAAAGATTTTTTGCAATTTGAGCACACCGATGGTTTGAATTACGAAAATATTGAAGTTAGAAGGTTCGATGCATTGTTTACGCGCGATAAATTTGTTGTCAGCGCAAACGAAGGATTTGGTGTTGGAATATTACTCCCTAGAACCAACGCAACATTACTGAATAATGCGCGCCACGATGAGTTTCATTTAGCGGGGTATGGTTTTGCAGCGGTTGCCTCATTGAACTTTACTTTTTTTAATTATTTCTTTATTCAGCCCGAATTCAAGGCTGGATTTATACACATGCCCGATATTCGTACGACACAATTCAAAGCCGACCGAGCAAGTCAGTATTTTTGGTTTTCCCAATACAATGTTGTTTTTGGAGGAAATTTCTTTTTATCCAGCAAAGCAAAACGTGCAACAAAAAAAATGATTTAAGTATGTCAATTTTTGAATTCAATGGTTTTCGCCCAGTAATAAAGGAAAGTAGCTTTATTCATCCAAACGCCACCGTAACTGGAAATGTCATTATAGGAGAAAATGTTTACGTTGGACCCGGCGCTGCAATTCGAGGCGATTGGGGAAAAATTATCATTGAAGATGGTTGTAATGTGCAGGAAAATTGCACAATTCACATGTTTCCGGGAACAACGGTTACGCTAAAAAAAGGTGCACATATTGGACATGGTGCAATTATTCACGGTGGAACAATTGGAGAAAATTGTTTGATTGGAATGAATAGCGTAATTATGGACGACGCTGTATTGGAGGATGAATGTATTGTTGGCGCATTGTCTTTTGTTCCGGCAAAAATGCATTTACCAAAGCGAAGTCTAGCGATTGGAAATCCAGCAAAAATAATCAAGCAAGTTTCGGATGAAATGATTGCGTGGAAAACGAAGGGAACAGCTTTGTACCAAGCGCTTCCAGGCGAGTGTTTCCGAGGATTGAAGGAATGTGAGCCTTTGCGAGAAATCGAAGCAGACCGACCGAATCAAGAAGCGTTATTAAGTACGTGGGAGAAAATCAAAAATAAGTAATACAAATTTGTAGGTTTAACTATTCCTTCAATAATTAACGGAATGGTCCGTTTAATGGGATTTTTGTGTAAAGTGAGTATTAAAACTGTACCCGTATCTAGTTCTTTTTAATGCAATAAATACGGTTAGAAGAACACTTGTGTCCGATAAAAATGGTATAATTTTCTAGAAAACCTTCTAAATTCTAGGTTCATTGCAGATGGTCAGCGATAGTGTCTTAGTTGTATAGATATGCCCTTTCCATGCTCAAAAAATTGAAACTTTTTGAAAAGACTTAAAGGCTTCGTAGAATCGGGGGCTCGATTGGCAAAGTGAGGGAGAAGAAAATTTAGAGGCGGAATCGATACCGAAAAGCGCTTGACGTTTGTACGCCAGAGCGTACACTCTTTTCGAG
>JBEDAD010000313.1:0-5406 GCA_041177985.1 Bacteroidota bacterium
CTAGCGCTGAAATTACTCCAATGCTAGGAAGCACTGCATTGAAAACAGTTACTGTTCAAGGCGAAAAAGCTACTGGAAATGGTTCTGTAATTCAATACAAACCAGGTGGGAAAATGGTTTACACAGATGTAGTTGCATACAAACCAGAATTCGAAAATGCAGTTCTTACTGCTACTGGTAAAGTTTACAAAGGCGGAAAAGAAAAAGCAGGCAAATTCACAGATACTAAAATAGCGGATGGAACGATCATTACGCCATACGCTGTTAATAAAGATTTCAAAGTGATTTTGGATAAAGACCAGTTTAAGCGTGTTACAGAAGAAACGTTTGTTGCTCAAGTGAATTTTGACAAAGGAAAATCTACTGTGAAACCAGCTGAGTTGAAAGATAAAGATATCCTTGATTATTCCGCATGGTTAATTGCAGCACAAGCAAACCCAAGAATCGCAATCAAAACAGTTAATGTAACTGGTTATGCTTCTCCAGAAGGTGAAGAAGACAAAAACAACTCTTTGTCTACAAGTCGTGCTGAAGCTGGAAAGAAAGTCGCAATGGACTTAGGAAAGAAAGCTAAAAACGAAAAATCTCAAACAGAAGTCTATGCTTTAAATGGTCGTGGAGAAGATTTCGAAGGATTCAAAAGAGAACTGAAGAATTCCTCAATGAATGAAGACGAAAAGAACTTAGTGATTCGAGTTTTAGAAATGCACCAAGATCCAACAACACGTGAGACTGAAATGCGAAACATGGGTAAAACGTTTACCGAATTGGATAAAACAATTTTCCCAATGTTGCGTCGTACGGAAATAACTACGGTTTATGATTTAACTGGTTACACAGACGAAGAATTAAAGTCGATTTCCAAAACTACACCAGATTCGTTGACATTGGAAGAATTATTGTTCACTGCATCACTTGTTTCTGACTTAAATGAGAAATTACGTATTTACAAAGTTGCAATGGCGAACTTTCCTGCAGATCACAGAACGCACAATAATGTTGGAGCAATTTTGTACATGCAAAATAAAATGTCAGAAGCTAAAACGCATTTCGAAAAAGCAAATACTTTGAAAGACAATGCTATTTCCAAAAATAACCTTGCTGCAATTGCTGGAGTTTCTGGAGATCGTTCAAAATCAAAGCAACTATTAGGTCAAGCAAAAGGTGCTGGCGCTGAAGTTAATTACAACATGGGGATTTTAAACATCCAAAACGGTAAATACGCAGACGCGGTAACTAGTTTTGGTGCAGATAATTCTTTCAACAAAGCATTAGCGCAACTATTGAATGGTTCTGCAGATGCTGCAATCAAAACTGTTGATGCGACTTCTGACAAAGAAAGCGCTCAAGGTTTCTATTTGAAAGCTGTTGCTGCTGCGCGTCAAGATAAAACAGACGCTGTTGTTAGCAATTTGAAAAGTGCATTCGGTAAAGATGCTTCATTGAAAGCGAAAGCATCGAACGATAGAGAATTTTTAGGATTAGCGGACAACGCTGCATTCTCAGGAATTGTTAAGTAATTAATTCCTTAACCACAAAATCCCGTCAATTTGGCGGGATTTTTTTTGTCCATTATTTTTCTCGTTGGAACGCTTGAAACAATTGTACTTTTTAAGATACAAACACAAAACTTTCGTTAAATCCCTTTAGTAGGCAATCTACCAAGAAAGTAAATCTCTTACCGTGCTACAACATGAAAGCAAGTTTGCCATGTTTCATAAGTTGCCCAACATTTCTTTTCGCACCGTAATTCCCAAATTGTTTTAGCAAGTGCATCCGCTAAATAGCTGCATTCCGAAAGCGTTAAATCCCGCGAAGCAAAAAATGTCTTGTAGGAAATGTCAAATGTTGTTCCGTGTAAATGTGCACTATTCTTAATTGAATTTCGATTCCATCTCCTCAATCTAGCAACAGAATTAGTGGTTCGCAACATGGATGTAACGGTAAATCTTGTGCATTCCAATCCGGTGTTTTCTAGTTTACGTTGAAACATCTCCCCAATGGTATCCAACAACAATTTAGATTCCAACGTCAAAAAAGCATAACTGTAATACATTGTATCGAGGCTGTAAAATTCATTTTCCTCAATTCTAACCAATTTTTCTTCTTTTAGAAGCGGGTAAATATCCTTCTTTGATCGCAGTATAACTCGGGTTCCGTTCCAATACGATTCTTCTAAATAGTGTTTTACCTTATCCCTTAATTCCAAAGCATATACGACATCAAAATCACAACTTTGTGTTTTTTTAGTGCGTAACACCTTATAATTTTGGGTTTGCCAATTTTGTGTAAAAATCAAATGCACTAGTATAAGCACAGATGTCACTAATAAAAATAATCCTATTCTTTTCACTATAATGGTTTATTCCAATTGGTGAATGTTCAAAATGCTTTCTAAAAAATCTAGAATCATACCTCTTCACCTTCTTGATTTCCAGCGGATAACTGAGCTTTTCTGCTCCACAAATCATACAAATAATGCTGCTCCCTCTGAAAAGGTGTCGGCGTAATCGAAAAAGGGACTTTCAACACATACAAATCCATCAAGGTCGAATAACCGGAACGGACAGTCACTTTACTTGAATGTATAATAAGTTGATCACAGGCCAACCAATCGTCAGAGACAAGCAACTTAATTTGTGAATTTTTAGCCACTTCTTCTAAACCTTTCGGCACAATATAAATCAGTTCCGATGGATTGATTTCGGATGTTTTTGCTTGTTCTTTCAAGTAGTTTTTACCGTACACTTCTGGACCGCTAACGATAACAACCGAGTAGCTCTTTTTAACTTCTGGAATATTATATAAACTGAATCTTGACAGCGCTCCAATGTATTGAACTTTAAAACCTGCCTTGTTTTGACTTAAATCGCCCGATAAATCAGATTGTGGCGAATCGGGAACCCAAATCTCATCAAAATTTCCTAAAAATCGTTCGTGCAATTTCTGCACCCAACCTTCAAACCATCTAACAGGCAAATTTAATTGGTGCGTCAAGAAAATGGAAAAAATACCATCGCAACAGAATCCATACCGGTGATCGGATATAAGAATATCAAATCCAAACTTTTCGATGTAAGACTTTACTTCTTCTTTCTCTAATTTTAGGCGTTTTTTCAACGAACGAAATTGCAAGGCAAGATCCAAACTAAAATTTCCCCTTCTCCCAAATTTAAATGGATACCCCGAATGCTCTATATATTCCAATTGTGGAAAATACTGCTTGAAAATTTGCTGCTGCTCGAGATTTGCTGCCACAATCAAACAATTATCATTCTTTAAAAGCGCATCTATTAATGGAATGCAGCGCGCAACATGTCCCATCCCCCAGTTAAGTGGCGAGAGCAAAATTCGTTTATTATGAATGTCTGACGGCAACATACCGCGAAGATAATTTTAAAAAACGAAGAATGAACGCACATAGAGAAGGGAATATGCTTCCCAAGAATCGAAATTTTGGTGAAGAGAATAATTTATAGATTACAGCAGTTGATTTTATACCAAGAATTTTTCATTTTTTTGATTGTAAATCCCAACTTTGGTTTTATCTTTAACCTTTAATACAATTGATTAATACAACGAACTATGTTTGATAGAAACGAATTTAAGAAATATGCAACCAAACACATGGGTTTGAGTAGCATGCACGTGGATCACTATATTGAATCTTCATTAACACCGTATATTATTGAAGAGCGTTCGTTGAATATGACGCAAATGGACGTTTTCTCGCGTTTGATGATGGATCGAATTATATTTCTTGGAACGGGAATTGACGATTATGTGGCGAATATAATTAATGCTCAATTGTTGTTCCTAGAATCTGCAGATCCAAACAAGGATATTCAAATCTATTTGAATTCTCCCGGAGGTTCTGTTTATGCAGGTTTAGGTATTTACGATACGATGCAATACATTAAGCCGGATGTCGCAACTATTTGTACTGGAATGGCAGCTTCCATGGGAGCAGTTCTAATGTGTGCTGGTGCAGAAGGAAAACGTTCCGCTTTGAAACATGCGCGCGTAATGATTCACCAACCACTTGGTGGAGCACAAGGTCAAGCATCGGATATTGAAATCACCGCGCGTGAAATTCAAAAATTGAAAAAGGAATTATACGATATTATTGCTTTCCATTCGCACCAGACATATGAGAAAGTATGGGCGGATTCTGATCGCGATTATTGGATGACATCCGAAGAGGCAAAAGCGTATGGAATGGTTGACGAAATTTTACTACGTAACCCAAAGTAAGCTTAAATAAACTAATTTTACATAACTATTAAAGAGTCCATCCGTTCGTTTACGGATGGCTTTTTTTTCAACAATAAACATGGCAAAGAAAGAAGGCGGTTGTTCGTTTTGTGGTAGATCTCGCAGTGAGGTAGGAATATTAATCGCAGGTGTTTCCGGACATATTTGTGAAAGTTGTGTGCAACAAGCGCATTCTATAATTAAAGAAGAAGATCTTGGTGATAAAACAAAACCTACTTCCGAAATTGTAAATGTATTGAAACCAGCGGAGATAAAAGGGAAACTCGACGAATACGTTATTGGACAGGAAGATGCTAAAAAAGTGCTTTCTGTTGGTGTTTACAACCATTACAAACGATTGAACCAGCCACCGTCCAAAGACGAAGTGGAAATTGAGAAATCCAACGTTATATTAGTCGGACGAACTGGAACTGGAAAAACGCTTTTAGCGAAAACAATTGCTAAGATGTTAAATGTTCCATTCTGTATCGCAGATGCCACTGTTCTTACCGAGGCTGGATATGTTGGAGAAGATGTGGAAAGTATTCTTTCTCGTTTATTGCAGGCTGCGGACTACAATGTAAATGCCGCACAACATGGTATTGTTTTCATCGATGAAATAGATAAAATTGCTCGAAAAAGTGATAATCCTTCCATTACACGAGATGTTTCTGGAGAAGGTGTACAACAAGCATTGTTGAAGTTACTGGAAGGTTCCATCGTGAATGTTCCACCGCAAGGGGGAAGAAAACATCCGGAGCAGAAAATGATCCAAATCGATACTAAAAATATTTTATTCGTCTGTGGAGGAGCTTTTGACGGAATTGAACGCATTATTGCAAACCGTGTGAACCGACAAACAATTGGTTTTACTTCTTCGGAAACGGAACGCATTGATAGCGAAGCTTTGCTGAAATACATCAATCCTACAGATATTAAAACCTTCGGATTAATTCCTGAATTAATCGGTCGATTCCCTGTATTAACGTATCTAGAGCCTTTAGATGCAGCAAGTTTGAAACGTATTCTAACCGAACCAAAAAACGCACTGGTAAAACAATACTTGCGTTTATTTGAAATTGATGGCGTGAAACTAACGTTTGATGCCGATGTGCTTGATTTTATTGTTACGAAAGCAATTGAATTCAAACT
>JBEDAD010000314.1:0-5739 GCA_041177985.1 Bacteroidota bacterium
GAGTATCGGTCGCTGAGAGATTTTCGCCGAACGGCTTCAATCGAGACTTGATTTTTTCGTTCTTTTGTATCAAGACAAAAGGACAAAGAAAATAAAGTCCGATTTTTATCGGACAATATTGACTTAAAAGCTATTTCTAGCTATTCATTCCAGTTTGAATAACCTCCTTGCAAATCATAAATTTCCTTAAAACCAAGTTCTTTTAGAATCAGAGATGCTTTCCCGCTTCGATTTCCAGAATGACAATAAATCAAAACAGGTTTCTCACGGTCAAGCGTTGCGACTTTTTCTCTAAAATCACTTCCAGTAAAATCAATATTATCCGCATTTTTAATATGTCCAGCATTAAATTCACCTGGAGTTCTAACGTCCAACAATTGCCCATTACCGGCCTTAATGAGTGTTTTAAATTCAGTTTGTGAAACAACTTTGTAGTTCGTTTCTGAAATTTGTTCTACGGAAGAAGAACTGTTACTGTCTTTTTTTGTTTGCGCTTCACCGCAGGAAACCAAACTTAAAACCATCGTTGCTGCTACTATATATCTTTTCATAATTCAAGTGTATAATTTTTATTCTGCAAAGTAAAGATTTCTTTTGAATTGTAAAAGTCACTTGTGTTACATTAATCCGAATTTCATTGAATGGCTTGAAAGGTGATTTTATCGAATGGTATTACTAACTTTAAAAATAATTACCCAAGTTAAAAAAAACAGTTGTTCAATTACCCGATAAATGCTTAATAGAGAAGAATTAAAAGCTAAAAATATTGAATTCTGGTTTGAATTTAAAAAGTATATGCAAAAAGTTCGCTCCACAAATGGAAGAAGAATGAACTGGCTGAATTATCCTTCAGATGTTAAAAACATCTATATCCGCCTACAGGTTGACGCGACTGGAGCCAGACTTTGCATGGATATTCAGCCCAAAGACGCTGGAATTCGGGAGATTATTTGGGAACAAATGGGTGAACTAAAAAAAGTCCTGGAAAATACCATGAAATACGATACAATTTGGATTGAAAATATGCATTTAGAGGATGGTAGAGACTTTTCCAGAATTTTATGGGAGTTGAATAATGTTAGTTTTTACACGGAGAATGACCGTCCAATCATCTTTGAATTTCTTAAAAATAGATTATTAGAATTTGATGCATTTTACCAGGAATTCAAAGAAATATTAATTTCTCTAAATGATTAGTTTGGTTTCACTAAATTTGCACCAATAAAGATTGATTAGTATAAATCGAGATTACACAAACTTCAGTATATGCGCAAAATTTCACTTATTTTTCTATTATCCGTTTCATCATTTGCTTATTGTCAAACGGATCTTTTGAACTCAGATTTCCAAGTTGGTATTCCTTCCAATTTCACGATAGTGAATAACGATGGTTTCACTCCTGCCGACCAAGTTGCAGAGTATACGTCCGCATGGATTTCCGTTGTGGATCCTGAGAATACGCTTGATACTGTAGCTTCTTCCACTTCTTTTTTTAATCCGCAAGGAATTGCTAGTCGTTGGATGATTACGCCTGCACTTTCCGTAGGATCTTATGGGAATTTTATAGAATGGAACGCTAAATCTCAGGATGCATCCTTCCCAGATGATTATTTAATTTTGGTTTCCACAACGGATAATTCGTTGTCTAGCTTCACCGATACCATTGGATATGTAATGGAGGAAAATGTGGATTGGACTACACGAATGGTGAATCTTAGTGAAAAAGGATATACCAACCAAAGCCTATTTATTGCTTTTGTAAATGTATCTGTCGATGGCTACAAATTATATATTGACGATATCCACGTTTGGAAAGAAGATCCTGCCAATGTTCAAGAACTTGTAAAAGAAAATACGATAAAAGTGTTCCCGAATCCAGCCAATGAAACGGTGAATATAGAAAGTTTTGAATCCGTTGAAATGGTGCAACTTTTAAATTCTAATGGGCAACTTTTAGGGCAGTCATCAGAAAAAACGATTTCTTTAATTGCATTTCCAGCTGGTATCTACTTCCTGAAAATTAAAACTTTACACGCCGTAAAAACACTAAAAATCGTTAAAAACTAAGACCTTAAAGAATCATTTCATTTCTAACCAATGTTGTGTAAATATCATTGGAAACGGAATCTTTGAACTCTGGTTTTAAGCGTTGTCTCCAGTCGGAACCTTCGATCAATTCAACAGACTTGAAAGTGTATTTTTTTCCATCCCAAGCGAACAAACAATTATAAAAAATAATTTCACCTTCAATATTATCGTTAAAGCGCAAGATTAAATCCTTGTAATGACTTTTGGAGGTGCGCGTTCCAATGAGATTTGCAACAAATGTATTAACTTTCACCAATTGACCTTTTTCTCTAACAAATGTTACCAGTCTTCTCAATTTGATACCGCCAACTTTCGACTTTATCTGGAGTAAAAAAGCGTTTTCAACTGGCGCATCATCGCGCATCGGAAAAACGCGGAAAAATCTTGGCGAGCAAGCAGGCTCCATGTAATTTGACGTGTCTTTTTGAAACTCCGAGCAAATCTTCAATTCTTTTAACAGCTCAAGATGTTTTGCGTCTTCAAAATTATCTACATTAAATAACGTTTCTATTCCAGTAATGTCTGAAACGGATGTGTCCGTATCTTTTTTTGAAACTTGATCTTCTTCTCCTGAGCAAGAAAACAAAAAAGAAATTAGTACGATTGGTAAAAACTTATTCATCTTTTAACTATTTTAATATTAATTCGGAAAAACCTGTCCAGCCTGTAAATACGCTTTTTCGAAATGCACTGGATTAATGCCAGTTGGGATTGAATTAGCTTCCAACCATTCCAACAATTTTTCAGTTGGCATATTTCCAGTCAACGCATCTGTCGCCATTGGACAGCCCCCAAACCCTTTAATTGCGCCATCAAATCTGCGACAGCCGCTTGTATATGCAGCTTCAATTAAATCTTTTGCGTTTTCTGGCTTCGTATGTAAATGTGCACCAAACTCAACATTTGGTAAAGCTGGGATTAAAGCTGAAAACAAATAAGAAACGTCTGATACGGAAGCTTTTCCGATTGTATCGGAGACTGCTTGAATTTTGACATCAAAAGAATGGTAGAGAATTTCACACCATTTTTGAACAATCTCCGCATTCCAAGTTTCTCCGTATGGATTCCCGAAACCCATCGATAAATAAACAACCAAATCTTTGTTGTTTTTCTTACAAATGGACTGAATTACTTCCAATTTAGAAAGTGATTCTTCGATTGTGGCATTGGTATTCCTTTTTTGAAAAACCTCAGAAACGGAAAATGGAAATCCCAAATAATCAATTTCTTCAAAGTGCGCGGCTTCCTCTGCCCCACGCTCATTGCCAATAATTGCCAATAATTTTGTTTCTGAAGTATAGTCCAAAAGTGACAAAACTTCTGCAGTATCTCTTAGTTGAGGGATAGCTTTTGGTGAAACAAAACTCCCGAAATCGATTGTATCAAAACCACATTTCAATAATTGATTGATGTAAGCTGCTTTTTTATCTGTTGGAATAAAATCATGCAGGCCTTGCATTGCATCTCTCGGGCATTCGATTATCTTAACTTTGGACATCCTCAAAAATACAAATTAAGCCTTACTTTTAAGAATTGCTTTGTTAATTCTTTTCACTAATCCAGGTCCTTCGTATACAAATCCAGTATAAATCTGCACCAATGAAGCTCCTGCAGCAATTTTCTCCAATGCATCTTCTTCCGAATGAATTCCACCAACACCAATAATCGAAAAAGATTTGTTTGATTTTTCTGAAAGGTAACGAATCACTTCCGTAGATCGTTTCGTTAATGGCTTACCAGATACGCCGCCCACCCCTATTTCCTCCAATTCTGATGCGGAAAGATGGAGGTTTTCTCTGGATACAGTTGTATTACAGGCAATTACACCAGCTATTTTAACCTCCTCAATAATCTCAACAATATCATCCAACTGTTCTGAATTTAAATCGGGAGCAATTTTTAACAATATAGGTTTTGGATGCTGTTTTAGATTGTTCAAAACCATCAATTCTGAAAGTAATTTTTTTAATGGTTCTTTTTCCTGCAACTCTCTTAAGTTTGGTGTATTAGGAGAAGAAACATTTACAACAAAATAGTCTACATATGGAAATAATCCTTCAAATGCGATTTTGTAATCGTTTACAGCATCTTCATTTGGCGTAAGTTTATTCTTACCAATGTTTCCACCAATTATAATAGGCGTTTTTCGATTTTTTAGATTTGCTATCGCCATTTCTAAACCGCCATTGTTAAACCCCATTCTATTGATGATACCTTCATCTTTCTTTAGCCTAAATAAGCGCGGCTTTTCATTGCCTGGCTGTGCTTTAGGAGTAATCGTTCCAATTTCAATGAAACCGAATCCACAAGAAGCAAGATCATCGTACATTGTTGCTTGTTTATCAAATCCGGCAGCCATTCCAACTGGGTTCTTAAATGTCAGACCAAATACCTTCGTTTCCAGTCGTTGATCTTCGACAACATACATTTTCTTCCAAACCCATTTAACTAGTGGAATCTTTAGTAGAAAATGCAAAAGTGATGCAGTAAAATAATGAACTTTCTCTGGATCAAACAGAAAAAATATAGATCGTATGAATTTGTACATGCTGAACGTTTATCAATGGTATATACGCAAAACGAGGTGACAAAAGCCACCTCGTTTTAATATTTTTTTGTAAATATGGGATTAAAATTTGTATCTACCCCTATTGTACCTCATTTTACTTCTTGAGCCTCCTCTGTATTTGTACGTTAAATTTCTAGATACCACAAGATTAAAAGTATAATACGCATCGTTGTTAGCGTCGCCTCGCTGCTGACCTGGAGCAAACCAGCTCGTGTTATTGTTTGCTGGATTTGACAACAATTGAGCCTCAGGAGAAGCTAATTTTGTTGGATCATAATAAACGCCAGAAACATCATCAATATAATCTGAAAAAGTTTTTATATAAGTAGCTTCCACTCCAACTCTCCACACTTTACCAATTCCCATTTTAAATCCAATTCCGAAAGGAATAGTTGCCGTTACAGGAAGTGTTTCTTCAGCTCCACCTTCTAATCCTTGACCTTCTGTGTTCAATGGATCTAAAGCAACCCATTCACCATTATATTGTGCTTGAGGATTAAAGTAACTAACTCCAACACCTGTGAATAAGTATAGCTGTTCGTTTCTGTTTTTAAAACCATTACGCCCTAAACCGCGAAAACCAAACTTTTCATTCGCTAGAACAATAAATTCAATTCGCTGCTGTAGCTCAAAATACATTGTTCTGAAATGCAAGTTTCTACTGTTTCTAATAATTTCACTTGTTTCCGTATCGCTGCCGCGTAGCATTCCAATATTTAATGTAGTAGAAGATGCAAAGAAAGGATGGAATCTAAATCGATAACCAACTAAACCACCAATGGAAGAGGTTGGGAAATCAATATCACGCATGCTGTTATCTTTTCCAATCTGATTTCTCCCTCCTAAATCACCCGTAAATTGAGTAGCACCAAGTCCGAAAACGATTTCTTTTTTGTTTAGCGACCAGTTTCTTTGAGAATTGAAATTTGTATACTGTGCAAAACTTAATGTTGCAAAGCACAAGCTTATAATGAGAGTAATTTTTTTCATTGTTTCAAAATGAATTTTATAAAAAATGATATCGTGAACAAAATTAAGAAACTATTTTAAATTGTTGCATTATTAATAAAATAATTTTAAAA
>JBEDAD010000315.1:0-3741 GCA_041177985.1 Bacteroidota bacterium
GGCGATGTTGGAAGTGGAAAAACGCTTGTGGCACTGCTAACCATGTTGATTGGAATTGGAAATAATTACCAAGCTGCTTTGATGGCTCCGACAGAAATATTGGCAAAACAACATTATGTAACACTGAAAGAATTAGTCGCAGAATTGCCTGTTCAAGTGGAATTGTTAACTGGTTCCGTTAAAAAGAAAGATAGAATAGGAATCCACGAAGGCTTGCAAAATGGCACAATTCATATTTTAGTTGGAACGCATGCCTTACTCGAGGATGTGGTACAGTTTTCTAATCTTGGTATCGTTGTAATTGATGAACAGCACCGTTTTGGCGTTGCGCAGCGGGCGCGAATGTGGAAGAAAAATAGCATTCCACCGCATATTTTAATTATGACAGCCACGCCAATTCCCCGAACATTGGCAATGACTTTCTATGGCGATTTGGATGTTTCTGTAATCGATGAATTACCGCCAGGAAGAAAGGAAATTTCAACGGTTCACCGCTACGAAAGCCATCGGTTGCGGGTTTTTGGTTTCCTGAAGGAAGAAATCGCCAAGGGCCGACAAATCTACATCGTTTATCCTTTGATTCATGAATCGGAGTCTTTGGATTTTAATAACTTGATGAGTGGTTACGAAGCTATTTCAAGGTCTTTTCCCTTGCCGGAATTTAAAGTGAGCATCGTTCATGGACAAATGAAACCAGCGGACAAAGAGTTTGAAATGCAGCGATTTGTGAAAGGTGAAACCCAAATTATGGTCGCTACAACGGTTATTGAAGTTGGAGTAAACGTCCCAAATGCTTCCGTAATGGTTATTGAAAGTTCCGAGCGTTTTGGTTTGTCGCAGTTGCACCAATTGCGCGGTAGAGTAGGGCGGGGATCGGAGCAATCGTTTTGCATTTTAATGACGGGAGATAAACTTTCCAAAGAAACCTTGAAACGAATTGAAACGATGGTTTCTTCCAACGATGGTTTTGAAATTGCGGAAGTAGATTTGCAGTTGAGAGGTCCGGGAGATTTAATGGGAACGCAGCAAAGCGGCTTGTTGAATTTGAAAATAGCGGATTTAGCCAAAGACCAGCAATTGGTAATCATAGCAAGGGACGAAGCTAGAAAAATTCTCGATGAAGATCCACGATTGGAACGTCCTGAAAACCTGCGGTTAAGAGAAATTTTAGTGCATATTCTAAAATCGCGTCCCGATTGGGGAAAAATCGCCTAAATCTATTATTCTGCTCAGTTTTGATTAACTTAGGGCCTAATTCAAAGTCACGTTTGTTAAAATCTATTGCATGAAAACGACACTTTTATTTTTTTCTCTTTTGGTTTCTGTCAGCTCTTTTGGTCAGTTAATGGATGGAACGTTGGTAGATGAAAACAGAAAATTAACCAGCACCAGTTCTTTTGTTGTAAGCGATAAGAATGAGGGAATCGTCTTTTATGAACTTTCGGTGAACCGATTAGGTGAAGTAACCGCAGCAAAATTGCTAACGGAAGGAACAACCATTATTTCTACACCAACGAAAATGAAAGTGCGCAGCCATGTCATGAATTTTACATTTACAGCAGCAACCTATTATCCTGCCTTTCAGAATGTACGGGTGAAAATTACAGTTACGAAAGAATAAAATTATTTTTCTGAATAGATGGAAATACAATGGCTTTCGTATTTCTGAAGAATGATTTTTCTTTTTAATTTCAAGGTTGGTGTCAATTCTTCCCCTTCTACGGAAAATTCTTTCGCAAGAAGCGCAAACTTTTTGATTTGTTCCCAGTTTCCAAATTCTTTATTAAACACCTCTATTTCCGCTTCCATCCGCGCAAAAACTTCCGTATTCACAATGATTTCAGCATTTGATCCTTCACCAAGATGTATGTTTTTTCGCTTCGCCCAATCTTTTAAATAAGCGAAATTTGGAATAATTAATGCGGCTGGAAATTTCTCGCCCTCGCCAATTACCATAATTTGCTCGATAAATCTGGATTCTTTGAATTTATTTTCCATTGCTTGCGGAACAATGTATTTCCCTCCGGATGTTTTGAATATTTCCTTTTTACGGTCTGTGATCTTTAAGAATTTCCCTTCTTGAAAAGTTCCAATATCTCCGGTATGAAACCAACCTTCCGAGTCGATTGCTTCTGCAGTGACTTCTGGAAGGTTGTAGTATCCAAGCATAACATTTGGGCCTTTTACCAATATTTCACCGTCTTCCGCTATTTTAACCTGCACATCGTCGATTAAAGTTCCAACCGTTCCGATGCGAATACCTTTCACAAAACTATTTACAGAAACAACAGGAGAAGTTTCAGATAAACCATAACCTTCTAAAATTGGAATGCCAGCTGCTAAAAACATGCGAGCTAGACGAGGCTGTAATGCAGCGCTTCCAGAGGCAATTGCATGAACATTTCCTCCGAGCGCTTCTTGCCATTTTGAAAATATTAGTTTCCGTGCAATGGCTAGTTTGAATGTGTACCATGCACTTTTTCCTACCACATCGTACTGCTCACCAAGTGCAACAGCCCAAAAGAATAATCGGCGTTTTATTCCCGTTAAATCTTCTCCTTTTGCCATTATTTTATCAAAAACCTTCTCAATTAAACGTGGAACAGCAGAAAAAACATGCGGTTTAACTTCTTTTATATTTTCGCCAATTGTTTCCATCGATTCCGCAAAATGAATGGAACATCCCAAATGCATGTACAAATAATGAAGCATGCGCTCGTAGATATGGCAAACAGGCAAAAAGGACAAAACTCTAGAAGTATGATCAGCTGGAATCGGTTCAACACAGCCGGAAACATTGGAAAGTATATTGTGGTGCGATAACATTACACCTTTTGGATTTCCAGTTGTGCCAGAAGTGTAAATTATCGTTGCAAGATCATGGCTTTGTACTACTTCCATACGCGCTAAAACTGCAGTTTCTTCCACCTCTTCAGCGTGCTGGTGAATACTTTTCCAATTTGGGCAAGAAGCGATAATTTCAAATGAAAATAAGTGCTCCAAACTTGGAACAGAATTTCTTATATTTTGTATTTTGGTGCAAAGTTCACTGTTGCCAACGAAGCACATTTTTACGTTTGCATCGTTTAAAATATACCGGTAATCGTTTTCTGAAATGTTGGGATAAAGCGGCACTACAATTGCGCCAATTTGCTGAATCGCGATATCCATAATATTCCATTCCACGCGGTTGTTAGAAACAAGTGCGACGGTATCTCCAGGAGCTATTCCAAAAGCAATTAAGCCTCTGGAAACGAGCATCACTTCCTCCAAAAATTGGTGTGTTGAAACCCCAATCCATTCGCCATTTGTTTTGGTAACAAACATATCCGACCTAGGATATTTCTCCAATTGATAATACGGAATATCGAATAATCTTTTCGCTTGAATCATAGTTTTTGGCTTTGTAGTGCGTACGAATATAAATAAAAAAAAATCTTTTTGAAATCTATAGTGCCGATTCGTACCTAAAATTTTTGTGTGCGTAGGCTTTCCAATATCTATGGATAAATAGGTTTTTTGAAATTTCGCTACCATTAAATTTGCATAATTTTTCAAGAAAAATTATGCAATACAAGCCAAATAAAAATGCACTTTTTTTACGGGAACGCTCATTTTAATCGGACGTTTAAAAATTCGATAATTTGAACGTGCGAAATATTCATTCATACCATTGATTTATTCGTCAGCAAAGTCAAATCCTTAATTGCTCCGTATATTTGATTGTTACCCGAAATAGAA
>JBEDAD010000316.1:0-10297 GCA_041177985.1 Bacteroidota bacterium
TGGTAGAAGAAAACACAAGTCCGCGGGCTGAGTTCCCAGGAGGTCAAGAAGAGGAAGGTGCAGAGCAATTTGCTGCACAGCGTAAACCAACAGATCCAAAGTCGAAAACGCCAGTTTTAGATAATTTCGGAAGGGATTTAACTAAAATGGCGGAAGCAGGAAAATTAGATCCGATTGTTGGTCGTGAAAAAGAAATTGAACGGGTGAGCCAGATTTTATCCCGTAGAAAGAAAAATAACCCAATTCTAATTGGTGAGCCAGGTGTTGGGAAAAGTGCAATTGCGGAAGGTCTTGCATTGCGAATTGTGCAACGTAAAGTGTCCCGGGTACTTTTTAACAAACGGATTGTTTCTTTGGATTTAGCATCTTTAGTTGCCGGAACAAAATACCGTGGTCAATTTGAAGAACGGATGAAAGCAGTGATGCAGGAATTGGAGAAAAATCCAGATGTAATCTTGTTTATCGATGAAATCCACACGATTATTGGTGCTGGTGGTGCAAGTGGTTCATTGGACGCTTCCAACATGTTTAAACCTGCATTAGCTAGAGGAGAACTGCAAGCGATTGGAGCAACAACGTTAGATGAATACAGACAATATATTGAGAAAGATGGCGCATTAGAACGTCGTTTTCAAAAAGTTATTATTGAACCAACTTCCGTTGAAGAGACGGTGCAGATTCTTAATAACATAAAAGAAAGGTACGAAGATCACCATTCTGTTACTTATACTCCAGAAGCGATAAATGCCTGCGTAAGACTAACAGAACGTTATATCACAGACCGGCATTTACCAGACAAGGCAATTGATGCTTTGGATGAGGTTGGTTCTCGTGTTCACTTAAAAAATATTAATGTGCCAAAAGAAATTTTGGATGTTGAAGCATTGATTGAAGGATTAAAAGACCAAAAAAATGAAGTGATTAAATCCCAGCAATATGAAAAAGCTGCGGAATTAAGAGACAGCGAACGCAAGCTGCAAGATCAGTTAGAATTGGCTAAGAAAAAATGGGAAGATGATTCCAAAACGCATCGGGTCGTTGTAACGGAAGAACATGTTGCAGAGGTAGTTTCGATGATGTGCGGGATTCCATTGACGCGTGTTTCTCAATCGGAGACCGGGAAACTTGTCAACATGGCGGAAGAGTTGCGGAACAAGGTAATCGGTCAGGACGAAGCAGTTTCAAAGGTTGTTAAGGCAATTCAACGAAATCGTGCAGGATTGAAGGATCCAAACAAGCCAATCGGTTCCTTTTTCTTTCTAGGACCAACAGGTGTAGGAAAAACACAGTTAGCAAAAGTTCTAGCGAAATACTTGTTTGATTCAGATGATGCATTGATTCGAATCGATATGTCTGAATACATGGAGAAATTCTCAATTTCTAGATTGGTTGGTGCGCCTCCGGGATACGTTGGATACGAAGAAGGTGGACAGTTGACGGAGAAAGTGCGCCGTAAGCCATATTCCATTATTCTTTTGGATGAGATTGAAAAAGCGCACCCAGACGTATTCAATTTGCTTTTACAAGTTTTGGATGATGGGCACATGACAGATGGATTGGGACGAAAAATAGATTTCAAAAACACCATTTTAATCATGACATCCAATATCGGAGCACGACAATTGGCTGATTTTGGGACAGGTGTTGGATTTGGTACGAAAGCAAAAGAAGAATCCCGTGACGACAATGCAAAATCTGTAATTCAAAATGCGTTGAGAAAAGCCTTCTCTCCAGAATTCTTGAACCGTATTGACGATATGATTTTATTTAAATCGTTGCAACGAGATAGTATCCATAAAATTATTGATTTGGAATTGACTAAATTATACGGTCGAATTAATGAATTGGGTTACCGCATCGAAATGACCGAGAAAGCCAAAGATTTTATCGTGGATAAAGGATACGATGAAAAATATGGTGCTCGTCCATTAAAACGAGCGATTCAAAAATACATTGAAGATCCACTCGCAGAAGAGATAATTAAGGCAACGTTGCAAGAAGGAGATTTGATTAAAATTGATATCGAAGAAGGAAAAGAAGAATTAACTATCAAAATTGAAAAAGCAAAAGCGAAAGCTAAAAATAAGCCAAAAGAGTAGTTGTTTCGAAAATTAAAAAAAAAGCGGTTTCCAATCAGGTTACCGTTTTTTTTTTGCATACTCTTTTTCGCTTTATATCTAACCAAGACAAAATGAAAAATGCAGTCAGTTCATTGGTTCAAGGATTATTACAAAGCCGCCACCGGGTGCAAGTTTTATCGTTTTTTTGCGTGTTATCTCATGAGTTTTCTCTTCAATTAGATAACTTTCTGGATTTTCTTCGAAATGCGAATCTTCACCATCTAAAAAGTAACGTGAGTTGTACGGCATATCCGGGTTCAAGTTTGGAAATGTAATTTCTAATTCTCTGCCAATTTCATTCGTTATTGCAGCTATAAACCAGGTCAAACTATCTCTTCTGGCAACAACAACATATTCCCCGATTTTAGCATCCAACACAATCGTTTCGTCCCAAGTTGTCGGTAAATTTTTAATGCATTCAAATGCCGGATGGTT
Source organism: Bacteroidota bacterium (assembly GCA_041177985.1). Classification (GTDB taxonomy): domain Bacteria; phylum Bacteroidota; class Bacteroidia; order Flavobacteriales_D; family Crocinitomicaceae; genus M0103. Next base: position 2,556 of record JBEDAD010000316.1, read on the forward strand.
TTTGTAATTTTCCGGTAAATCTGCTGCCATTTGCAATGGACTATATAAAATCACGAGTAATGCAAGTTGGTTGGAAAGGGTGCTATGTACTGCAGTTTTTCCATTATCCAAGCCGTTCCATTTCTCGCGTTCATTTGCGAAATTTGATAAATCGATATCGAAAATTCCAGCAGTATAGTCGATTGGACCAGCTATTCCTCTTGTGAACGGTAAAATACATGTATGCGTCGGCGAATTCCCTTCGCTCCATGCATTCCATTCCATGCCACGAACGCCCTCAGCCGTCATTAGATTTGGATACGTTCTACTCAATCCAGAAAGTACAATTGGTTCGTGAACATCCAGCATTATTTCATATTTTGCAGCGAGTTTCATTATTCTATTGTAATGCTGAACCATTTTCTGTCCATGGTGGTTTTCTCCAACAGGTGTTACAGGTCCGGCGTAACCCGTTTTAACGATTCGAATTCCGAGTTTGTGGTACATTTTAAATGCTTTTTTCACTCGTCTTTCGTACGATTCCGTATCGCCTCCAGTTTCATGGTGACCAATTATTTCCACACCTTTCGATTTTGCATAGGAAACTACTTCTTTTAGGTTGAAATCTGACGCGTTGCTTGTGAAATCGAATGCGTCTTTTTTGCCCCAGTTTTCCCAGCCAGTATTCCAGCCTTCAATCAAAACACCCTTTATACCATTGTCAGAAGCAAAATCGATGTATTTCTTTGCGTTTTCAGTTGTTGCGCCATGTTTTTCTCCTTCTTTCCACGTAGAAATCCCTAAGTGCATTTCCCACCAAATTCCTGAATAAAGCATAGGTTGAATCCATGAAACGTCTTTAATATTGCAGGATTCATTCAAGTTTAAAATTAAATTTGATTCCATTAGATCCCCGGCATTTTCACCGAAAATAAAAGCCCGCCAAGGGGAACTAACCGATTTTTTAGCCTTTACCAAAATTCCATCTGACCATGGAACGAGGTTCACTTTATACGAATTTACCTTTGCAGAATCCTGCAAGAGCGTCATGGTGGAATAATCTATGATTGCAGCTTCGTGAACGCTTACAAAAACACCATTTTCTCCTTCCAAGGTAAAGGGTGTGGCAACGTGTTTGGCGCTGTCCAGTGGAGAGTTGAAATAGGATTTTTCCAATGTGTTGTAATCGGCCCAATTCCACCAGCTTCTATATTTTCCAGCAAATGAAAAAGTACTTTCTTCCGAAATGATAGCGATTTTTTTCAGTCTATTTTGTTTAGGAATCTCGTATTTAAACGCAAAGCCATCGTCGTAAGTGCGAAGCAAAACAATCAATTTTCGATTATGTGAAATGGCAGTTAAATCGAGCTGCAATTCGGTATAGGCTTCGTTTACTTCGGAAGATTGTCCCCAGACTGGTTTCCAGAAATTATCAAATTGCCGTTCTGAGATTTTCACGTCTTTAAAAACGGCTAAATTATCTTCCGTAGTTAAAATTCCAAGTTTTCCATTTTCTAGAACCAGTTTCCCCATATAAAAGACGTTGTAGTTGATTTTTCCATTTTTGAAATGCAGAAAAACTTTTACTTTTTTCTCAGGAGAATAAATTTCTTTTTGAAAATCACTCACAAATCCAAGTACTGAATGGCTTAAAAATAGAATCGGCAATAAAATCAATCGTAAGATTCGCATGAGAATTAATTAGAAGCTCAAACTTACGTGTTTTTCTTTAAAGTGAAAAGGTCAAGCCATAACGTGTAAATCCCCTAAAATTGAAGCAGAATAAGTTCGTCATTTTCTGAAATAACTATTTGCCATATTTGAGAATCATAGCCAATTGCCCTGCATGGTATGCCGTATGTGAGATTATTCTTCCGAAGGCTTCTGCTTTTGTTTTTGTTCCAAATTCATTTGTGGTAATAGTATTTTCCCAGTCGGAATCGGATTGTTCATCTATAATTTTCAGTAAAGTTTGCTCGGAAGTCGCTAGGTAGCTTTTCAATTCTTCCAAGTTAATCCAATTTCCAGAATCTTTCTGATCGATTACTGTTTTAGCGTGAACCTGTAAATCCTTTGTTCCAAAAACATTTTTAGCGAAAAGGAGTTCTACATCTCCAATATGTCGAATTAAAAAACCAGCACTATTTGGCGTTCCTTCAAGCTTTTTTGTTAGATTTCCCTCTTGTATTGAGGAAAATTGGTTTGTGAATCGTGTGCGCGCTTCGCTATATGCTTTTTTTAAAGACTCAGAAATTTTCATGTTTGTATTTTTAAGTTAAGGAACGATTCCGTTAAACTTCAAGTTAACAAAAAAAATAGCAGAAACAAAGCTAAAAGTGAGATTGATTTAGGTTTTTCGTTTTTTCTTTTTTGCAGCTGGAAAAAGAATATTATTCAAAATTAAGCGGTACCCAGGAGAATTTGGGTGTAAGGTTAAATCTGTTGGCGGATCGCCTACACGGTGCTCGTAATCTTCCGGATCATGACCACCGTAAAATGTCCAAGTTCCTTGACCCATTTCACCATGCACGTAACGCGCTGTGCCCAAAGCTTTGTTCTCACCAAGAATCAACACATTTGGTTTGATAAATTCTTTTCTGAAATCTGTTGTTTGACCCATAAAACCATCGATTACAGGCGTATGGCATTGGGTCAACATGGTTGGAACAACATCCCATTTCGCAGAAAAATCAAAGAGTGTGAATTTGTCCGTTGCTTCCGTGACACGGTTTTGACGGTGTAATTCTGTTCCATCGATGTTGGAATATTCATAAACCATCGGATCTCTCTCCAATTTGAAGTTTTCGAAAGCAAACGTACGCTCGAAATCCAACTTTTCTTGGCACTTTGGGTCTGATCCGTCGCCATCAAAGATTGATTCACAAATATCCGTATCGTGCGCTGCAAGAGCAATATCAAAACTATCCGTTCCGCTGCACATGGTGAATAAAAACCCACCACCTAAAACAAAGTTTTTAAGATTTGTAGCCACTGCTAATTTCAGTTCTGAAACCTTGTTGAATCCAAGCATTTTCGCCTCCGCTTCAGCATCTGCCACTTGTTGTTTATACCAAGGATAGGAGCGGTAAGCAGAATAAAATTTTCCGTATTGTCCGGTGAAATCTTCGTGGTGAAGGTGCAGCCAGTCGTATTTTGGTAGAACGCCCATAACAATTGCGGAATCATAAATTTTATCGTACGGAATTTCTGCATATTCCAAAACAAGCGTTACTGCATCGTCCCAAGGTTGTTTTCCGGGTGGTGTATATACTGCTATTTTTGGCGCTTTTTCCAATTGTACAATTTCCATATTCACTTCTGGATTTGCAATTTGCGAACGAATTTGATTGACTTGTCCATCCGCTAGAACTTCGTATTTCACATTTCTAACAAGTAATTCTTCTTCAATTGCGCGCATGTGTGGCAATAAGAAAGAACCGCCTCTGTAATTCAATAGCCATTCAAGTGTTACATTATTCTCTAGTGACCAAAATGCTAATCCATAAGCTTTTAAGTGATTGGACTGCGTATCATCCATCGGAATTAAAATCTGTGTAGAGAACCCGTTAAAGGAAACAAACAGCGAAAGAAAAACGGCAATTATTTTAAGCATTTGAGTGAGTTTTTTTAATTTATTCTGCAATTACCAAACCATTTTTTAAGCGTTACAAAATTAGAAAGGCGTTTCATCTTGCATGGACTGGTCAAAATCCGTAATATCCTCGTCGAAGGAATTCATCTTGCTAGCCATTCTGTATACCGCAGGATTTGCGTCGTCAAATTCAGAATTTGCCGCTATACTAGTATGGGTTGTTAAATTTGGATCTTCTGTAAAACCTTCAATATTATCGAAGCGCGCAAATTCACCAATGAACCGCAAACGCACTCTGTCAAGCGCACCATTTCTGTGTTTTGCAACAATTATTTCGCCAATCCCAGCATTGGAATTCCCTTCATCATCCACCATTAAACCATAATATTCCGGTCGATAAATAAAGGAAACGATATCGGCATCTTGCTCAATCGCACCAGATTCACGTAAATCCGATAAAACTGGACGTTTATCACCACCACGTTGCTCCACCGAACGACTCAACTGAGAAAGTGCAATTACCGGTATATTCAATTCCTTTGCAATTTCCTTAATGGAGCGGGAAATTGTAGAAATTTCCTGTTCCCTGTTACCATTTCCACCTTTGGAACTTCCCGCGGTCATCAATTGCAAGTAATCAATAATTACCATATCGATGTTGTGTTGCATTTTCAAACGACGGCATTTTGCACGAAGGTCAAAAACCGAAATTCCGGGCGTATCGTCAATAAATATTGGAGCGGTAGCCAATTTTGTAATTCTAGAATGCAGTTGTTGGAATTCGTGTTCCCGTAAATCACCTTTCCGCAATTTTTCAGCACTCAAGCGTGTTTCGGAGGCAATCAATCGTTTTACCAATTGCACGGCAGACATTTCCAGAGAAAATATCGCGACTCCTTTTCCGTGATCTACAGCAGTATTTCGAGCCATAGAAAGTACGAAAGCAGTTTTTCCCATAGCAGGTCTTGCTGCAATTACAATCATATCCGAGCGTTGCCAGCCAGAAGTTAGTTTATCCAAAGCGTGAAAACCTGTTGGAACACCAGAAATACCATCTGAATTTAAAGACGCTTTTTCAATCTCTTCAATTGCTTGTCGCACAATGTTTTGCATGGAATCACCATGTTTTCCCATGTTGTTTTCCGCAATTTTAAACAAATCGCTTTCTGCTTTATTTAAAACATCAAAAACATCGTTGGTGTCTTCGAACGCATCGCGAATAACCTCGCTACTCATACGAATTAATTCCCGTTTGATGTGTTTTTCTGAAATAACACGGGCATGAAACTCAATGTGCGCAGTTGATGCAACGCGACTCGTTAAATGGGAAATATATGCAGCGCCACCGGATGCTTCCAGTTCGCCATTTTGCTTTAATTTGTTTATTACTGTTAGTAAATCAATAGGACTAGAGCTACCGAAAAGTTCTCGAATTGCGTTGTAAATATATTGGTGCTTAGGATCGTAAAAACTGCTTGGTTTTAAAATGTCGATTGTATCGGTAACTGCATTTTTTTCCAGCATCATTGCACCGAGCACAGCTTGCTCAAGATCGACAGCTTGCGGCGGAACTTTTCCAAGATCGTTGATCGATACCGAAGCATTCTTAATTCTCGAAGCAGGTTTTCTGCCATTTTCTGGTTGTATGTCCATGAAACAAAGATAGGGAATGAATTGTCTTTTTTAGAATGGATTTTAATTTCTTTTCTAAAAAGATATAAAGAAAGGTTATTAACAATTGTTAATGAAATCGAAATCCTTTGAAATAGTAGCTTCCATGCCTAAAAGCGGAATTAAACAGCGAATTTCAGCTCGTAGAAACCGAGCTTTGTTCACCAAATTTTATAAGGAATTTAGCCGCAAATTTCTATTTTTACAGAATGATAAGAGAGGTAATCGAAACAGCGGACGGATCAAAGACTATTTACATTCCTGAAATGTTGGAAAATTACCATTCCAATCATGGTGCATTGCAGGAGGCGCTGCATGTTTTTATCAAAAATGGCTTGCAAGCGTTTGCAGAAAAAAAGGAAGTTCATATCTTTGAAATGGGATTTGGCACAGGCCTAAACGCCATGCTTTCGATGGTGGAAGCAGATCGCGTAAATCAAAAAGTTTATTATACTGGAATTGAAGCTTTTCCCTTAGAAATTGAAATCACACAACAAATTGGTTACGAAGAACTTGTAGATTCTAAATTCAATAAGTACTTCAAAGAAATGCACCTTTCCGAATGGGCTAAAAAACACACCCTTTCCGATACCTTTTCTTTTGAAAAAATCCATGCAAAAATACAAGATTACACGGTCGTAGAAGAATCGTTCGATTTGGTTTATTTTGATGCTTTTGGACCCCGGGCACAAGAGGAAATGTGGGGAATTAGCATTTTAGAAAAAATGTATCGGATCCTAAAACCGGGCGGTATTTTTGTAACATATTGTGCAAAAGGACAAGTAAAACGAGATTTAAAAGCGCTCGGATTTACATTGGAAATTTTAGAAGGTCCGCCGGGAAAACGCGAAATGACCCGAGCGATTAAATCTTAAACCAAGGCACATTTCATAATACCGTCGCGGTCAATTTCCGTCAATTCAATTCGTTGGAAAGTATTTACCATTTGAGCATCGTAGGCCATTTTTACCTTTACATAGTTTTCAGTAAAACCATACATAATTCCATTGTCTTCCTCGTGTTCAAAAAGTACCGTTCTAAACGTTCCGATATTTTGCTCATAAAAAGCACGTTTCTTTTTATCGGATAAAATATGTAATTGCTTGCTGCGCTCGCGTCGAACAGACATTGGAACAGGTTCACCAAGTTTTACGGCTGTCGTATTTGCTCGTTCCGAATAGGTAAAAACATGTAAATACGAAATATCTAAATCTTTTAAAAAGTCCATGGTTTCCATGAATTCGGCGTCTGTTTCTCCAGGAAATCCAACGATAACATCCACACCGATGCATGTGTCTGTGCGAAGCGATTTAATAAAAGCAACGCGTTCGGCATACAATTCCCGTAAATATTTCCGCCGCATTACCTGCAGTAATCTATTGCTACCGGACTGCAATGGAATATGAAAATGAGGAACAAAATGCTTCGATTCTTGTAAGCAAAAATGGATGATTTCGTTGCTCAATAAATTTGGCTCAATCGAGGAGATTCGGAAACGATCAATACCTTCCACACAATCCAGTTCCTGCACCAATTGAAAGAAATTTTCATCACCATTTTGTCCAAAATCACCAATATTTACGCCAGTTAAAACAACTTCTTTCACAGCTGTTTCACTGATTTTTTTTGCCTCTGCAATTGTTTTGGAAATAGATGCATTTCTACTTTTTCCGCGAGCCAGTGGGATTGTACAAAAAGTACAGAAATAATCGCAGCCATCCTGCACTTTTAAGAAAGATCTTGTACGATCGCCTAAAGAAAAAGCAGGAATAAAATCTTCCGTTTTTTTAATCGATTCAAAGGAAACAATTGCTTGCTCTTGCTTCGTTTGCAGTTTTTCGATGTGCTCAAGAATATTGAACTTTTCATTCGCTCCTAAAACTAAATCAACACCAGGAATCTTGCTTATTTCCACTGGTTTTAGTTGCGCAAAACATCCAATAATAGCAACAAATGCTTCCGGATTTATTTTTAAAGCTTTCTTAACGAGTTGCTTACATTTTTTATCGGCATTTTCTGTAACCGAGCACGTATTAATAACATAGATATCCGGAATTTCTTCAAAATCCACTTTTGCATAACCACCTTCCTCAAAGTTTCTGGCAATTGTAGATGTTTCGGAGAAATTTAATTTACAACCGAGCGTATAAAATGCTACCTTTTTATATTGAATCATAACTTGGCAACAAATTTAGTTATTTTGAAATGGTTTAAACGTTTCTTAAATGGAAAAATCATTCTTGTTGAAATTAATACCCAAATGAAATTGGCGAAAAGTTGGAGTATTTCAATAGTTTAACAATACTGAATTCTTTAAACTTAAAATCGAGTAAAAGAATTCTTTTAAAAAAGAAATAGGCTCTTTCCGATTGTTCCAACGAGACTTTCAATCTATTTAATCTAAAAATCGCTTAAATTTACACCGAATACGATAATAGAAAAAATGGTAAAGAACAGAACATTTACGTTTGAGGATTTTGAAAATTACAATCAATTAAGC
>JBEDAD010000317.1:0-12923 GCA_041177985.1 Bacteroidota bacterium
ATGGGCAAAGAAACCGCCTTTAAATTAATTAAAGAAGGATATAAGGTTTATCCTGTCGCGAGAAGAATAGAAAACATGAAAGATCTTGAGGAACTTGGTGCATTTCCAATTCAAATGGATGTAACCAATGAAGCTGAAATACAAAACGTAGTAGACATTATTATTCAAAAAGAAGGCAAAATTGATGTGCTTTGGAATAATGCAGGATATGCTTTATATGGGTCTGTTGAGGAAACGCCAATAGCAGAAGCGAGAAGGCAGTTTGAAGTAAATCTCTTTGGGCTCGCAAGCCTTACTCAAAAGGTAATTCCTCATATGCAAAAATCAAAGAAAGGTTTGATCATCAATACCTCATCGGTTGGTGGTAGAATTTATACTCCACTCGGTGCTTGGTATCATGCAACAAAACATGCTTTGGAGGGTTGGAGCGATTGTTTACGATTGGAATTAAAACCATTTAATATTGACGTAGTCATTTTACAACCTGGAGCAATTGCCACAGAATTAGCCGATGTGGGGAAAAATCCCCTTATTGCTATCTCTGGAAACGGTCCTTATAAAAAGCTTACAAATGATATAGTTCAACTAACCGAAAAATTTTACAGCAGAAGTGATCATTCTTCAGTAATTGCCAAAGCTATTTCTAAAATCATACATGCTAAAAAGCCAAAAACAAGGTACAAAGTAGGAAAGCTATCCAGTACTTCTATATTTTTACGGAATTATATGGGCGATAAGCTATTTGATAAAATTGTCATGAGCCAATTAAAATAAAATATATGAAAGTTTTAATAGCTGGAAGTTCAGGAATGATTGGTGAATTGATTTTAAAACATTGCTTAAATTCAGTTGAAATAAACGAAGTAAGAAGTTTGGTTCGCAAACCTTCGATTACAAAACATGAGAAACTAAAAGAAATTGTAATTGAAAATTTTGAAAATTACCCAAAACAAATCGATTTGTTCAAAGAAATCGATGTTGCATTTTTTTGCATTGGCGTTTATACAGGTCAAGTGCCAGATGCAATATTTAAATTAATCACCGTAAATTATGCCGCTGAATTTGCTGCCGCTTTGAAACGTGAAAGCCCAAAAGCCACTTTATGCCTGTTGAGTGGAATGGGTGCAGATAGAACTGAAAAAAGTAGAACCCCTTTTGCAAAATATAAAGGAATGGCTGAAAATCAAATTTCTGCACTGAATTTGAAATTTTACGCTTTTAGACCTGGTTACATTTATCCCGTTGAACCAAGAAAAGAGCCAAATATAGGGTATCAATTTTTTAGATTCATATATCCTTTTACCAAACATCTAGGAAAAGGTGCAAGTATAAAATCAACGGAATTGGCTACGGCAATTTTCAAAGTGGGGCTATATGGTGCTGAAACAGAAATTTTGGAGAATCGAGAAATCTTCAAGTATTTATAAAAAACCCAAGATGGAAAATAGTATAAGATTAGAAAGCATCAGCCAATTAAATGACTTATTTCAACAAAATGCTCTTAAGCATCCATTGATTTCGGTAGTTGATTTTTCCAAACTGGAGAAACAGGAAAGGGTGGAAGAAGTAAAGTTGACTTGCGGATTTTATTCTCTCCTGTTCAAAAACCATTGTGCCAATAGATTGCGATATGGTAAGGAATACTATGATTTTCAGGAAGGAACTTTAATATGTATTGCACCTAACCAAATTATAACAATTGAAAATGATGATAGCGCAACAAAGGATATAGTGGGTTGGGGTTTATTTTTTCATCCTGATTTAATTCGAGGTGCTTCGTTGGGTAATAAAATGAAAGAATATACGTTTTTCTCTTATGAAGTAAATGAAGCATTGCATCTGTCGGATAAAGAAAAACAAACCCTATTGGATTGTGTGAATAAATTAGAAAATGAATTAACTGAAAATATTGATAAACACAGTCAAACCCTTATCACATCAAATATTGAATTACTTTTAAATTATTGTGCTCGATATTATGACAGACAATTTATTACAAGAAAAAAGGCAAATACCGATTTGCTAATTAGATTTGAAAATAGTTTGTCTAGCTATTTTAATTCTCACGAACTACAAAACAAAGGTTTGCCAAGTGTTAAATATTTTGCAGAGCTGCTATTTCTATCACCCAATTATTTAAGCGATTTATTGAAAAAAGAAACGGGTAAAAATGCACAAGACCACATCCATTATTACCTTATTGAAGAAGCCAAAAATAATTTAGTGAACACGAATGACTCTGTAAATGAAATTGCTTATAAACTTGGTTTCGAATATCCTCAATATTTCAGTAAATTATTCAAATCAAAAACTGGAATGACGGCAGTGGAATATCGAAACTTGAATTTAAAAGCCTTCAGCTAATAGCGGTTTAGCTTCGCTGATTTTCAATTGGTAAAAGTGGCTGCTTAGTGCTTTGTATGAACATTTTTCTAAAATTCAAATGTATGCTTTGTTTGAAAATTCAGTAGTTAATCACTACCTTCGCCAAGTACGAAACCTTTCTAAAAGGCAGACATTTGGAAATAAAATGAATAGAAAATGAAAAATACCGCATTAATAACAGGAGCGTCTAACGGCATTGGATTAGAATTGGCTAAAATTCATGCTTCAAAAGGAGGTGATTTAGTATTGGTTGCGAGAAACAAATTTAAATTAGATGAAATCAAAATTGAGTTAGAAAAGCAATTTAAGATTTCTGTTTATACAATAGGAAAAGACCTTTCTTTGACTAATGCCGCTCAAGAAATATATGACGAAACGAATAAAGAAAATATTCAAGTTGACTATTTGATAAACAATGCAGGATTTGGTGACTTTGGAATGTTTGCAGAAACGGAATGGAACAAAGAACTGCAAATGATTAACCTAAACATTACTTCGCTGACACATTTTACAAAATTATATCTACAAGATATGGTTAAACGAAGAAGTGGTAAGATAATGAATGTCGCTTCAACTGCAGCGTTTCAATCTGGACCTACAATGTCTGTTTATTGTGCCACAAAAGCTTTTGTATTAAGTTTCACAGAGGCAATTAGTAATGAAGTAATTGATAAAGGAATTACGATAACTGCTCTTTGTCCAGGAGCGACTGAAACTGGTTTCCAAGCCGCAGGGGGACTGGATGACAGCAAACTTTTTAAAGATAAAAAATTACCCACAGCTAAAGAAGTCGCGCAGTATGGTTATGCCTCAATGATGAAAGGAAAAATCGTTGCAATACATGGTATTAAGAATTATATTATGTCTAACTCCATAAGATTTATACCAAGATCATTGGTCTTGAAAATTTCACGTAAAATGTTAGACAAAGTTTAATTTAATATTGCACGAACGAATGGATTTGAAAAATAAATTTACTCCGTAGTTTCCTTTCGATGTAAAAAAAAAATAAAACGCCCAAATAACAGCTGTCTAACTCCAACCCGCAAATCTTGCTTAGTAGGAATAGAAAATCTGAAATAAAATAAGTTTAACTTTGATTCCATAATTCACTTTAAAAAGTCGGGACGCCGCCAAGTAAGAAAACGTTAAAGTTAATAGACAACCACACCAAATATGATAGGAAAATGCAAAAAAATTGACTAACTTTAACATTAACAATAAGTTAAGGACTAAACAACATTATCCAAAAAGCATGCGTCTCGAAGTTGAGAAGCGCTACAAGGAATTTTAAGCCACTAAAAGAAAAACGAACAAAAATTCAATATTACGTGCACTATGCCTTCAAATTTTAGAATCAAAATCGGTTTATTATGTATAATAATGAATGTATTTTTTAATACATCCATCAGAGCGCAACAAAACTCAAATTCACTAAGAAAAATCTGGAAAGACTCTAAACAAAATGAGGAAAAGCGATTTAATGCCATAAACCGGTTTTATAGTTTAAACACATTAAACAATCCTTATGCATCGATGGAAGCAGCCGAAGTTCACTTGGCACTAGCAAATCAAAAAAAGAATTTAAAACAACTAATAAAGGCTAATAATGAGTTATCGATTATCCACTCCTTACTAGGAAGACAGGACCGTGCATCAATGTTCATAAAAGAGTCCATTAAAATAGCTGAGCAGATGAATGATTCCTCACAATTGGGAATATTATATATGAATCATGGAAATATCTTGCAAATGGATGACCGATTTAAAGAAAGTGTAAACCGCTATTTTAAAAGTCTTGATTTCTTAGAAAAGTGCAATGCGAAACCTTTGTATCAAGCTTTTGTATATGACAACCTAGGAAGTCTTTATTTCGAACTGGGATCGAATGAAATTGCTCAAGCCTATTTTAAAAAAGCGCTTCATATTAACCAACAGTTGAAAGGCAGTGATGCCGTTGGCCGTTACGGCAGTTTTGGCCGTTCTTGGATGAACCTTGGTAAAACTTACTACAACCTTGGTAAATATGAGGATGCGAAGTCTGCCTTCAAACGAGCTGCCAAAATGCTTAAGCACCACTCAGATTTACCTGCATTATCATCTGCTTACCTCATGGCCGTTTTCATTTATGAAAAAGAAAACAAGCTACCTATGGCACGGCACTACTTAAACCTAGCCCTTAAGATTAGTAAGGATTTTGGAAATAAAAATGCAATTTTAGAAATCTTAGTTGAATCGATAAACTTTTCAATTAGACACAATACTGCCATTTCACAAAAAAATAAAGAAAAAATTGCAGAGCTTACAAAATCATCTACCAATCCAACAAGCAAAGCCAAGGGTTATCGTTTGCTTCATAAATTGTACAAACTGGAAGGGAATGAAACATTGGCGTTTGAGATGCTGGAAAAATTTACCACCTTGTCCGACTCTCTCGATTCAGCGAATGATAAGCTTACCATAATCAGAGAGGAATTGCAAAATATCAATAATAGTAAAATACTTAAAATACAAATCGAAAATGAGCGTATCCAATCAAAAAAGGAAATGAGAGATATAAAAATAATGTTCTCAATTGCACTTTTGTCTCTGGTTACAGTATTGCTTGTGATTCGCTATTTCAAGAAAAAAATTAAAACAAACCGCGAGGAAAGATCGGCACTTTTAGAAGAAATCGAGCAGCTCAAAAAGAATGGACTCGAAAGTGAGCAAAATGCGGTTAGTGTGTTTGAACTAAATAGAGCCAAATTAGAGGAACATATTCAGAAAAAAATGAACGAAACGGATTGGTCTGTTATGAATGTACTTCTTGAAAACCCGGTCATTTCAAATAAGGAGCTAGCCGAAAAGGTTTTTCTCTCTTCCGAAGGTGTTGGTTCTTCCCTTCGACGAATGTATGCGATGTTTGATGTGCCAGAATCAAAATATATGAAGATTGGGCTACAGCTGAAGGCGATCAAAATTTCAAATCATTCATAATCAGTATTATTTAAAGCACTTTTACGCCTAGTGAATTTACGAATCATGTGCAGGCGTGATAGCTTTGAATTGTTACAACCCTACATTTATGGAAAATCATGGCAATTTATCACACACATTGGTATTAATTATTAACCACCACAAAATAAAAACGTGTGAAATTTATTTTTACTTTCCTCCAACTCATTTGGACAATGTTCAACCGTTGGAATCCAAATTGCAAATTCCGATACTACTTTAATTCCGTCATATAATGCAGGTTTATTTAATATTCCTTCTAGATTTACCAATATGTGTCAATGGGAAGTAACGACTTTATCCGGTGATTTGGTTTTTGAAGCCACTACCTAAGGCACAACTCCTACTGAGCAAAGTTTCGTAATCTTTTTACATTCTATTCCATTAACGGATTCTATGAAAGCCACTCTTGTTATTACAAATGACATAGAAGGTACTGTTTGTACGAATGGTAAAATACTAAAACAAGAAAATACTATTCGCGAAAACGATACTATCAATATTTCTGAGCTGGGTATTGGTATTTACTTTATTCAATTTTGGGATGCAACAAATCAATTGGTTGGGAATAAAAAACTGATTACGTATTAATTGCTAAAAAAGTTAGTTCCCTTTTTGTTTAATAATAGGCCTACTAGCCGTGTTTTGTTTTTCTAATTAGCACTAAAGCATGTTTAAAATAATTAAATAAATTACATATGATTCTTCTGGAAGTTATTCGAAATGAGTTCTTAAATTTGAGCTTATGAATTTAAGAAAGGCCAACATACGATATAAAACACATTTTAGATTTAAACGAAAGATGAATTCATGGCATTAAAAACAATAACATATTACCAAATATTATTTTGCTATTCACTGACAATATTTACTTCTTGTAGCGGTCAAAAAAATGCTCAATTAAATAATAGCAATCTAGAAACTCCAAATTCTTTAATGGCTATTGGAGATACCGTAAAAAAACTTAGCGACCATTTATGGTATGTGTTTCAAGACAAGAAAAATAACTATTGGTATAGCAGCAATGGTGAAGGTGTGTATCGTTATGACGGAAAAACTATTGTAAATTTCACAACAAAAGATGGACTTGCCAACGACACCATAAGACAAATTCAAGAAGACAAATTTGGCAATATATTTATTACAACTTTCGGTGGTATCAGCAAATTTGACGGAAAAAAATTTACGACTTTAAAAGCTATCAAAAGTAAAGATTGGAAACTAGAACCAGATGATTTGTGGTTTAACCCATTGGGCAAAAGAAACGAACACGGACCATATCGCTATGATGGAACAAACCTTTATAATTTAGAATTTCCGAAACATTATTTGCACGAGGAAATGATGCTAAGAGGAATCAATCCATTTTTTAGTCCTTACGAAGTCTATTGTATTTATAAAGACCGAAAAGGTGCAATGTGGTTTGGCACATCTGTTTTTGGCGCTTGTCGATTTGACGGAAATTCTATTAAATGGATGTACGAATACGATTTGACAATCGTTCCCGCAGGTGGATCATTTGGTATTCGTTCCATCTTTGAGGACAAAGAAGGCAGTTATTGGCTTTGTAACACTTGGCACAAGTATATTTTCGATTTTGAAAAGACACTAAAAAGCGACAGACTTCAATACCAGAAAACAGAAGGAATTGGAAACGCAAAAAATTTTGGCGGAGACGAATACATTTATTATTCAAACGTAATAGAGGATAATAATGGGAACATTTGGCTGACAACTTGGGACCAAGGAGTTTATAAATATGACGGAAAAAATAGTATAAATTACGCGGTAAAAGACGGCTTAATTAACGTTAATTTAGTTTCCATGTATAAGGACAATCAAGGTAGCTTATGGCTCGGGACACCAGACAACGGAGCCTATAAATTTAACGGAAATACATTCGAAAAATTTATACCGTAAAACTAAAACTAAATGCAGTTTCACGTAGTAAGCAAAATGGCGCAACAATCACATTTAATAGAAAGTTACAAACTTGCCTACGGCCAAAATTCCAAAAGGCATTCTATCCTGAAAAACTATTAAAAACAAAAACAATACACCTAAAAAGTAATTAAAATTCTTCCTGATTTTTATGTAGCAAAAAACACATTCGACCTTTTAAAAAAGAAGATGCTGTAAAGAACTGCATCCTAAAACGCATCTGAAAATAACATGAAAATGGCGACAAAACCGAGTCACCTCAGTTCTTGTTTTGGTTAATGCAGTATGGCGTTCAAATCATTAGTTGCAAGTTTAGACAGATATTCCGCAAAAAGAATACAAACAACCTGAATTTGTATCATCTGACTATTGACTTAAAGAGACAACTTTGCACCTTAATATTAAATTCAAAAATTATGATTAAAAATATATTAGGTTTAGCTCCTAAATTAGAATCAGATGGCTCTTACAGCCCTTCAAAACTTGCTTTGAAATTGGCAACTAAAAAAAAAACCGACTATGCGCATATTGCATATAAAAAATACCATGGTAAAAAAGCAAAAATACTTGTAATTTTTACCGAACAAAAAAACATGAAAATGCAAAATGGCAAATTGTTTTCTACGGGCAACCACCCTGTTGAAGCACTATTACCCATGATGCATTTAAAATCCGCAGGTTTTAGTTTTGAAATAACTACCCCAACAGGAAAGCCAGTTGTTTTTGAAATGTGGGCATTTCCAGAAAAAGACGAAAATGTCAAAAAATTCTACGAAGAATACAAAAGCGATTTTGAACAGCCAAAAAAATTACAAGAGTTTGTAAATATGTCTATCGCAGAGACCGAATCGTTTGGAGCCGTATTCATTCCAGGCGGACATGGCGCAATGCTTGGAATTCCGGAAGACAAAAATGTAGGTAAAATAGTATCGTGGGCACATGAAAATAATCTTTTCACCATTACACTTTGCCATGGTCCAGGTTCCCTATTAAGCACCATGCTCAATAATCAGCCTTTTCTGTATAAGAACTACAAAATGGCAGTTTTTCCCGATTCAGTAGATAAAATGACACCTAAAATTGGATATTTACCAGGACAAATGCCTTGGGGATTAAGTGAAAAACTGAAAAGTTTAGGCGCCAATATTGTGAATACAAAAGCAGATAAAACAGTATGCTTGGATAGAAAATTAATGACAGGAGCCAGTCCATTGGCAGCAAATGAACTTGGAAAATTAGCTGCAGAAACTTTATTAAAAGAATTAAAATAAAAATATGGAATTATTAGATAAATTAAATTGGCGTTATGCTACAAAAGCAATGAATGGCCAAAAAGTACCACAAGAAAAGATAGATCATATTATAGAAGCAATTTCACTTGCCCCAACCTCAAGTGGACTTCAACCTTTTGAAGTTTTTGTAATTACTAATCAAGAAGTAAAAGAAGAAATTAAACCCATTGCATGGAACCAATCGGTTATAACTGATTGTTCACATTTATTCGTATTTGCAGCTTGGGATACTTACACGGCAGACCGAATCAATAAAATGTTTGACTTAACAAATACGGTTAGAGGAACTAAAAATGAAGGTTGGGAAAACTACCGTCAAATGCTCTTAAAAACCTACCCACAAAAAGATGCCGAAGAGAATTTTAATCATGCTGCAAAACAAGCCTACATTGCGTTTTCACAAGCCATTTCAGCAGCTGCATTTGAAGAAGTAGACAGTACTCCTATAGAAGGATTTGACCCTATTGCATTGGATAAAATACTAGGCTTAAGAGAAAAAGGATTACGAAGTTGCGTTATACTTACTTTAGGTTATAGAGATTCTGATAAAGATTGGTTGATCAATCTAAAAAAAGTCAGAAAGAGTAGAGAAGATTTAGTTACAGAAATTGATTAAATAATAAATAACTACTTACAACTAAGTATAAAAGCAATAGTGGTTTTGGTGTAAACTCAAATCACTATTGCATTAACTTAAGTATATTGTTATCCGAAATGCAAGGGCATTTAACCAGCCACAATTCTTATACTAAATACTAGAGTATATTTAGACCTACATTCCGCAAAAACAATACAAATAACCTGAATTTGTATTATCTTACAATTAAAATATAAAGACACCTTTGCTTCCTAATTTTAAATTCATAAAATGAACAAGACAATTTTAATTACAGGTGCAAGTAGTGGCATCGGAAAAGAAACGGCAAAGTTATTTCAATCAAAAGGATGGAATGTAATCGCTACCATGCGAAATCCAGAAAATGAAATAGAATTAACGGAATTGGAAAATGTTTTAGTTGCCAAACTTGATGTTTTGGATTTGGATTCAATTCATATTGCTTTCAACGAAGGTCTTGAAAAATTTGGTAGTATTGATGTGCTACTTAACAATGCAGGTTATGGAGCATACGGACCATTAGAGACATTTAGTAGAGAGAAAATTGCAAGACAATTCAACACCAATGTTCTTGGACTTTTAGATGTTACTAAAGCCATTCTGCCTCATTTTAGACAAAACAAAAAGGGTGTAATTATTAACATTTCGTCCATTGGAGGTAAAATGACTTTCCCATTAGGATCCTTGTACCATGGGACAAAATTTGCAGTTGAAGGAATTTCTGAATCACTTAACTTCGAAGTAGAGCAATTTGGCGGACAAGTAAAAATTGTTGAACCTGGGATGATTGCAACAGATTTTGGTGGCAGGTCTTTTGATTTTAGCAATGATGAAAATTTGGCTGAATACCAAAATATCGTTGGAGCTTTAATGACTGCAATGCCATCAATGGCTGAAAATGCATCTCCAGCAAGTGTAGTAGCAGAAGTAATATTTGAAGCCGCTACGGATGGTAAAAACCAATTGCGTTATACAGCAGGCGAAGATGCAAAAATACTTATTGCAAATCGCCAACAATACGATGACACAACATTTATTGGTGGTATTAAATCACAATTTGGACTTTAAGATATCGGAACCATGCATCCAGTTGTAAAATATTTCAATGGTGAAAAAGCCGAAAGCTATGTTTTTATTTTATTAGGAGTCATTGCTTTTGCAATGGCTCTCTATTTCATCTTTGCTTTGAAGTCCTCTTTTTGGAAAGGAGTTGCTATTCCTTTCCTAGTTGTTGCCTTACTGGAATGTATCGTTGGATACACAATTGTAACAAGAAGTCCAAAAGATTTAGAACGTGTTGAAACATGTATTCAGAAAGAACCAAAAGGTTTAAAGACGCTTGAAATTCCTAGAATGGAAAAAGTGATGCGCAATTTTATGATTTTCAGATACGTAGAAATTGCGTTGATTATTATAGGCATTACTTTGATGTATAGTTATAAAAATGATACATTTTTAAAGGGTATTGGATTAGGTTTATTTATTCAGGCAAGTATTGTTTTGTCCTTGGATTTCTTTGCAGAAAGGCGTGGATATATTTATTTGGAATACCTAAAAGAACTAATTGAAAAAAGATGAAACAACACATACACCTTCATGGTATTGCTGAACTGCATAAGTTATTTAACATAGGAATAAGTAGTCATCCTTTGGTCACGGTATTAGATTTCAGTAAAGTCACTGAGCAAGTGGAACAAAATTCAAAAATTACGACTGATTTTTATTCCATAATTTTCAAGAACTATTGCAAGAACACTATTAAGTATGGAAGAAAAGCAATTGATTTTCAAGATGGCAATCTAATTTGCATAGCTCCAAATCAAGTTATTGAAATAGATAAAGAAGTAGAAGATCGAGAAGATAAAATGGGCTGGGGCTTGTTTTTTCACCCCGACTTAATTCGATCAACTTCACTAAATGAAAAAATAAAAGACTATAGTTTTTTTCACTACGAAGTTTCAGAGGCGCTTCATCTTTCAGACAAAGAAAAAAATATTTTATTTGAATCTGTTAAAAAAATCGATTCCGAGCTTCAAGAAAATATTGATATACACAGCCAGCACATTATCGTTTCCACTATTGAACTATTATTAAATTACTGCTCACGATTTTATGGTAGACAATTGATAACTAGAAGTCAGACAAATAAATCGATAATCTCCCAAATTGAACTTTTACTGACGCAGTATTTCACGGTTGACAAGAAAAAAGAACTAGGCTTACCGACGGTAAAATATCTAGCTTCCCACGTTAATTTGTCGGCAAGTTATCTTAGCGACCTCCTAAAAAAGGAAACAGGCAAAAATGCGCAAGAACACATTCATCTTTATCTCATTGAGTCCGCAAAAAATTCACTTTTAAATTCAGGAAAAAATATCAATGAAATTGCCCATGATTTAGGATTTGAATATCCGCAATACTTCACTAAACTTTTTAAGCAAAAGACAGGAAAAACACCAATGGAATATCGAAACTTGAATTAGAAAAAACAAGCGTTAACGAACTCAATTTCAGAATAAAATAAACAATAAACCAAATGTAAAATTGAATTTTCATACTCTTAAAATGTTTTCTTTAATTTTATGTCCAGTAATGCAATAGTTGGTACTTAAACCTACCTGCGACTTTATGGGATAGAAGATAGAAAAATAAATAAAAGCGCTAATGGAAACTTATAAAATTCAAATTATCGAGACCATTGTAGTAATTCTGGGATACTTCATCACCCATTACACCACTAAAGTATTCATAAACAATTCTTTAAAGCAAACTCACTTGCAGCGCGGCAGGAGAAAAATGATTATCAAAGCTGTTCATTTAGTATCTTTTTTGGCCGCTAGTATTTTATTATCTGCTATCTGGGGACTTAAACAAAATGAAATTGCTGTTTTTGTTGGAACGCTTTTAACTGCTTTAGGAATCGCATTTTTTGCGCAATGGTCCTTACTTTCAAATATAACATCGAGCTTATTGCTGTTTTTTAATCACCCGGTAAAAATTGGAGACACACTAAAAGTCTTAGATAAAGAGTATCCGTTTGAAGGAGAAGTTACTGATCTAACCTATTTTTTTGTTCATCTTGAATCCGCTAACGGGGAAATAATAACAATACCGAATTCTCTTTTATTACAAAAATCCGTTTCAGTTGTTGAAAAGAATAACACTTCTAAATCTAAAACGGAATGAGACAAGTAGTATTACCTATAATTATTATTTTTCTTTGGACAAATAGAACAACGGCACAAACTACTGATTTGGGAAGTTGGAACATCCTAAATGTAAAATATAACTATACGGATAACCTCAGCTTTTTTGGTGAAGCACAACTCCGTTCTTTAAAATATTACAGTGACTTTCACTATTACGAATATAAGGGCGGTATTGATTACAAGGTGCACAAAAACGTAAAGTTGACGTTGGGCGCAGGTAGTTATCAAACGTACAAAGAAGGAGGCGATTTTGTTTTACCAAAAAATAATGACGAATTTAGGCTTTGGCCACAACTAATTTTTTCTCAATCCATAGGAAAACTAAAGATCGAACAGCGCTATCGAGCAGAATTTAGATTTACCAGTAATGGCTATCGCAATAGGTTTAGGTACAGACTTGGGGTTTCTTATCCATTTGGTAAAGAAAAAAATGAATTCACACCGTTTCAAATTAATGTTAGTAATGAACTATTTTTCACTAAC
>JBEDAD010000318.1:0-4336 GCA_041177985.1 Bacteroidota bacterium
TTTCTAATTCTTTGAAAATATTTTTCAGACTTTTAGGAAATGGAAAAACCGTTTCTTCCACCGAAAAACATAATCCATGCGCAAATCCTTTGGTTGGATAAGGATCTTGGCCGAGAATCACAACTTTTATATCGTCCAATGGACAAAGATTTAAAGCTTGAAATAGTTCTGATTTTTTCGGAAAAATGCGGTCGCCCGTTGCAATGTATTGTTGCTCAACGTATGTCATTAATTCCTTGAAATAGGATGTAGACATTTCATCCTTCAATACTTCTTTCCAGGATTCCTCCAATTCAATTTCCATTTCTCTGAAATTTACATTCAAAATTAGCACATTAGAAGCAATTGCAAATAGAACATTTCATTTATCTTTGCTGCTATGATGAATAAACTAATTTTCTGCTTTGCGTTGGCACTTTTATATTCTTGCGGTGATGCGAAACCAAAAGAAACCGAAATCCAAGAAGTTGCCGAAGATACCTCCAAACAAACGGTGGAAGAAATGGCTAAAAGGCACATTGAAGGTAAACTTTCGATTCCAGCAACGGAAAAATACACCTACAGAATTTACAAGGAACATTTGGATGACGATGGAAAAATCGATGCAATTATTACCGTAAATAGAATGGAATTCGCCATGGACGAAGCTTCTAGGTCTAACAATACAGCGAAATTGGCTGAAATCGGCTTTATGGGGAATTTTAACTATATATTTTTATTCGATGGTGGACTCAACATGATCTCACCGCAAATTGCAATTCCTTCGAGTCCTATGGCGGAATTAGTTGTTTCCTTCGAGAATATTCAATCTGAAAAATTCAAAGATATTTTAGTTGATTTCCGAATAAAAAATGCGTCGTACAAAGATTACTACGTGGTCTCAAACCATATTCCAAGAAGGGTTTTTCAATGGAAAAATTTTGATGGTTTAACCAGTAACACCTCGGAAGCTTATTATTTTGAGTACGGAGATGGAACGATGACAGAAATGAAGGATATTCTTGTAAAAAAAGCAATTCTAAAACAACCTACAAAAGAAGTCGACGTATCGACGTATGAACCGGAACTCACTAAAACGGATGAACTTGTTTTCCGCTTTTTTTACCACCCAAAAGAAGGCAAATACATGACAATGAAGAAATAAATATTAAGACAAGACGAACTCAAAATGAATTCGCCTTGTTTATCATTTGATTAACTTCTATTCGTTTACTTTCTGTTAGTTTAAAACGATCCTCTCAAAGTAACGTTAAAGTTTCTTCCCGGAGCGGAAATATTAGATGCAAACACACGGTAGTTCTGATCCAAAATATTCTCACAAGCAACTTGCAACGACACGTATTTATTGAATTGGTAAGTCAATCGCGCATTTACCGAAAACCAAGATGGCATTCCGTCCGGTAAAGCGAACGCCTGGTTATCTTCTCCCGAAGGACTATAATCAGCAATTGGTTTTCGAGCGCTGTAGTGTACAAATACATCTGCACGGAACTTTTTATCCATGATTTGAATCCCAAATTTCCCAAATGCCGGTGGAATATGATCCAATGGAATCGCTGTTGAATCGGTGACAATTCTTGCTTGAGTATAATTATAAGTGCTATACACGACAACATTGTTGTTAATTCTGCCATTCAACGCTAATTCCAAGCCATATAGATAAGCATTATTTGAATTTGTCATTGCGACAACTTTACTCATTGTTCCGGCATACAAAAGGGAATCCTGTCCTTCAAACGTAAAGTTCTGAACTGTCAATGCGTTGCGATACAAGGTATAAAAACCAGTTACGTGAGCAGTTAAACCATTATCAAATTGATTGGATATCCCAAACTCAGCGTTGTAGGTGTACTCTGGTTTTACGTTTGGATTTGGGACAAAAACGGTTCCCGCAACAGACTCAAACACTTTGCTTAAATCATCCACATTTGGCGCTCTGAAACCAGTTGAAAATGCTGTTGTAACCCGACATTCGTCCGTTGGCATATAGATTAATCCAATCGAACCATTCAAGGAACTGTTATTTTGCTTTGCTTCTTTAAAGGGGAAATTAAAAAATGTTGTATCCGTAAATTTTGCATTCAGTCCAACATTTGAAAAGCGCAAGCCATCGTTTAAAATAAATTTTTCGCTCAATTCTATGGTATGCGTAGCATAAACCGCGATGGAATTCATCGATGCGCCGCCTGAAGCATAGCGCGTATCCAAAGGAGATTCAAGACCTGTTGAAATATCTTTTACAAAAGCAGTTGAATTAACACTATTATACCAGCCTTCCAAACCGTATCGAATTTCGTGTCTTCCTACAAATTTTGCAAAATCCAGATTTGCAGTGAAAATATCCAAGTTTTCAATTCGGTTATTTTGCTCTACTTGCTGGTATCTTCGATCAATTCTACTCTCCTCAATTTGCTGGTATCCAACTATTAATCTCGCTTTTTCATACAATAAAGTATTTTTGGAAATATCCAGAGTATAAGAAGCCATCAGTCGATTTTGAGGACCGTAATACCATTCGCCAAACTTTGGTTTCCCGGCAGATAGTTGCGTCAAGCGATCATACCGATCAATATTTGTAGAACTGGAATACTGCAGATTTACCGTATGCTTTACCTTTTCATTTTGTTGGTACAGGAATTTCTGCAACACATCATATTGCGCGTAACCTGAACCAATTTGTAAATTCGTATCGGCGTTAACAACCATAGAATCTTTCCCGTTAAATTGTTGCACGTACCAAGGTCGCGATCCAAAATTCCCAACAGAGGGATTCCGATTGGCGCCTTGGCGTAAATCCCCAAAATTGGAATACGTGAAAGAAGTTAACGATCCGAATTTTTTTCTACCCACAGAAACATCCGCATGCGCAGCATAGCCGGAAACAACCGACATGTAACGCGTATAAGCATTTGCTTTCACCTTTGTTTTGCTATTTGTGGATAGAATTGGATTTTTTGTGGAGAATGACATTACACCACCCAAAGCATCCGAACCATACACAACTGATCCGGGACCGTAAACAATTTCTACTCGATCCATTATTGCATTGTCCAAGGAAATAACATTTTGTAGATGTCCGCCGCGGTAAATTGCATTATTCATTCGGATGCCATCCACTACAATCAATATTTTATTTGCCTCAAACCCACGAATGATTGGGGATCCACCACCTAATTGCGACTTTTGAACCATAATATTTCCTGCATTTGCAAGTACATCCGCAGTAGAGGATTGATTCAGGCTTTGTATTTCCGTTGCTCGAATGACTTGTATTTTTTGTACAACATCTTTCTTCTTTTCTTCGAATCTGCTAGCAGAAACAACAACCTCATCCATTTCGTTGTATTTCTCCTTTAGCTTCACGGTGTATTTATTACTTTTTAATTTGGAAAGTGTTGTATAATACAAATCGTAACCGTTTTTTCTGAAGTATATTTCTTGGGTTTCTGAAACGTCTTTGATTGTTATTTTTCCTTCTTCGCCTGTTATTGCAAAAGGATATCCTTCATTCCATTTAACCACTTCAACACCTTGAATGGGCTGAAGTGTTTGCTCATTTACGATGGTGATAATTTGTGCTTGCGCCATAAAAACAGTACACAAGCAAACTAACAGTATGCTTATTTTTTTCATTTGAAATAAATTAATAAAACCGAATTATTTGCTGGATTCAAAATCCAGCCCTAAATAATCTTTATGCGTTTTCTGGTGGTGGAGATTCGATTTCACTAGTGGTGTGAAGAATAGATTCTTCGCAGTGAAAAGCCGGTTTTGGTAAAGAAGTTGTATCGAAGTTAGAGAATTTAAGTTCAAACGAGTCAAGAATCAATGGGAAATGTAGGGTTTTCAACCAATTAGACAGTGGTGTTGGATCGCGATCGTCGCCCAAGTTTATGGAAACTGTTTGTTCTAATTTTTTAAAAAGCAGCGTTTCCTGTGTGTCTGAAATACATTCCATGTAGGTTTTTCCTTCAGCAGTTTCATGGCTACGCACAACATCAAAAATATTTCCTTGGTATTTGAATTCATTTTTCTTCAACCAAATCAATTCCTCCAATTGGTTTTTATCGAATTCAAAAATAACAAGCTTATTTCTGGGCACTCCCTGCTTTAAAACGAGCTTAATTTCTTTTTTTAGGTGGTAATGCGAAAATTCAAAATAGGCAACAAAACCAATGATTTGCCACGCTACCAAAAAGAATAAACTATAGGAAACTAGTTTTCGCACAAACAAAAGTATACATTTGATTCACAAAAAATTTAGAATGCATTATTTTTTTTGAATAGAAGATACACGTCAAATGAAAGGAATTATAACTTCAGCAAAAACATTTCG
>JBEDAD010000319.1:0-4948 GCA_041177985.1 Bacteroidota bacterium
CATCCTGCAAAAAAGATGAAACAAAAAAAGGAAACATTGCTGCTTCCTTTTTAAAATCACCTTGTGGTGATGGAGGGAATCGAACCCCCGACACAAGGATTTTCAGTCCTTTGCTCTACCGACTGAGCTACATCACCTAACCGTTATTGTGGGGGCAAAGATAACAACTTAATTTTATCACCAAAGAAAGGAAGTGATTTTTTTTATGAATTCTTCCATTATCTTTGCATCGATGGTGAAAAAAAATACTGTTTTTGTAGTGGATGCAGGAAACACAGCAGTGAAAATTGGGGTGTTTGAAAATGGTGAATTAATTGAAAATCATCGTTTTGCAAGCGATACAATGGCGAAAATATTGGAACTGCAAGAACGTTTTAATTTTCCGCCGTGTATTTTGTCGTCTGTGCTAAATTCTGCAGCAACAACTACTTTAATGCAACAGTTGGAGAAATGTCTACTTGTTGACGCTTCCATGGCATTCCCAATCCATTTAAATTACAATACGCCAGAAACACTAGGAATAGATAGAATTTGCAATGCAATTGCTTGTGCATCGGCCAAACCAAGTCATTCTGTTGTAAGTATTGACATTGGGACGTGTATTAAGTTTGATTTTGTAGACAAGTCAAATACCTACCAAGGAGGATCTATTTCACCTGGAATTGCGTTGCGTTTCAAATCTTTAAATGATTACACAGCAAATTTGCCCTTGCTGAAAGAAATTTCAAAAATTAATACTGTCGGAAAATCAACCGTAGAAAGTATATTATCTGGCGTTATGAATGGAATTCAGGCTGAAATTAACGGAATGATGCAAAATTATCAGGATGAATATGGCGACTTAACGTTTTTTATGACTGGAGGAGATTTACAATACTTTGATTTCCCTATAAAAAATAACATCTTTGTAGACTATAATTTAACATTAAAGGGTCTTTACCAAATATATTTACGAAATGCGCATTAAATTAGTATCTTTTTTCTTAGTTTTTATTACTGTTCAAGTAGCTGCGCAAAAAACATCCAGTTCTCCGTTTTCCTCCTTTGGATTTGGGGAAAAGGATGGAATGGACCACGCAACGTTTACAGGTTTAGGAAATTCAACTATTACCTATTTCGATTCTACCGTTGTGAATTTTTACAATCCATCCACCTACAACACACTTGGGCAAGGACAACCAATATTTTCGCTTGGCGTAAGCTCTAGGCTTTCTTTTTACAACCAAAACACTATAAATGTATTCAAAGCAGCTGCTTTCGTCGACCATTTTGCAATGGCTTTTACCTTGAAAAAGCACTTTGGATTGGCATTTGGGTTAAAACCATTTTCTAGAAAAGGTTATGAAATTGCAGAGCGCGTTGCCGTTGGTTCTGATTCCTTGAAATATTCCTACATCGGAAGTGGTGGAACAAACCAAGTTTTTATTGGACTCAGTACCAATTTGATAAAGCTAAAAAAAACAACCCTTTCTGTTGGAACAAATTTGAGTTATTTATTTGGCGCTTCCACCAATGAAAGAAGAAGTCAATTGATTTCTGGAACAGAATTATTTGGCGGAATAGATTACAACACCATTCGTATGAATTCGTTTCATTACGAATTTGGAGCCTATTTTAGACAAACCCTTCGTGAAAGACATGATTTTACTTTTGCAGGGGTACTAGAACCAGCACAAAGTTTGAACGCAACATTGGATAATTATTTATTTCAGGGAACTGTTGGAAACCCAAATACCTACGATACGTTATTTTCAACTTTAGACCAGACCGGTAAAATTAAAATTGCGTCCACCTTAAATTTAGGTTTCAATTATAACTTTAAATTTAAGGATACTAAAAAGGATAATGCTTCGCGCAATTCGGAAATTGGAATTCACTTTAACTATTCGACGACAGACTGGACAACATTCTCATCTACATTCGATCCAAATAGTGAATTACTGGCAACATCTAAATTGACCTTTGGAATTCAATATACACCAGAATACAAATTTCTAGAAAACTCCATAAATTCCAGTTTTCTGGGAAGAACACGTTACCGGGTTGGTTATTACCAATATACGCTCCCCTATTCCGCTGATGGATCGCAATTACGCGACTTTGGCACAACATTTGGTTTCGGAATCCCAATAATGGGTCAACAATCACTTTCCAGCGTTAATGTTGGTTTTTCACTTGGAAAAAGAGAGAATGGAGAAGCCAATACAATGAATGAGAAATATATTGGAATTAATTTTGGTGTTTGCTTAGCACCAGCGAATTTCGAAAGATGGTTTAAAAAAAGAAAATTAGATTAAAACAAAAAAAATGAAACTAGGTAGATTATTTTTAAGTGCAATTGTAGGAACAGCAACGTTATTAACGTTCAACGTATTTGCGCAAGAAGAAACAGAACAAGAAAAAGAATGCAAACGGATGCGTTTCTTAGCAGGTGAAGAATTGAAGATTCAAAATTTCGCCGGTGCGACAACTTATTATTTGAAAGGCGAAACTATTTGTGGCGGTTATGACAAAGCCAATTACGATAGAATGGTAGGAACCTTGAGAAATACAATTGGAAGCGAAACCGATAAAGTTAGAAAAGCAACCTACATGGATACTTTATTAGCCGTTTACACTCGAATGGAAGAGAAAGGTCTATACGATAAATCAAATGATTTGATCCGTGCAACCTATATCGTTCAAGCGACTAAGCCGAATCGTGTTTTGGCAAATGAATTATTTACAAGGGGAATAAATAGCTTCGGTATAAAATCTAGTGAAACGAATATTTCTCTGTTCTATTACAATTTGTATGTATTGCACACAGAAGCTCCGGCGGACAAAAAAGCGGAATACAAAAAGCAATTGATTTCAGAATACTTCCACCTTTCGGCTTTGATTGGTGAGGCTAAAATGTCTGTTAAAACACAAGAAAATCTTACCACTTACTTCAACAATGTTGTTCGGACGTGTGCCGATATTCTTCCAGAATTAAAAGGTTTTATGTCTACTTTACCTGTTGAAGTAAATTTAAAAAAGAGTACGGTAAACAACTTCATTAGTTTATTGGAAAACAAAGGTTGCTCCGACAGCAAAGAATATGAAATGTTAATTGATACCTTGATTTCTATTGATCCATCGATTGATGCTGTATTAGCGAAAGCAAAGTTATTGCGCGCTAAAAAACGTTACTCAGAGTCTATTGCAACCTTAAAAAATGCAAAGACCATGACAACCGATGCTGAAAAGAAAGAAGAAATCGAATTTATGATTGCTGAAATACAATTTTCTACTGGAAGTTACAATGCGGCATATACAACTGCTTTAAGTGTATCCGGAAAAAACAGATCTGACGCTGTTAGACTTGCTGCATCTTGTGTCGCAAAAACGGCTAACAGCTGCGGAACAAGCACACTAGAAAGAAAAGCAAACTACTTGTATGCTGCGCAATTAGCGGATCGTGCAGGAGATGGGTCAGCAGCAGCTAAATACCGCGCTGCAGGTCCTAGCGATGGAGATTGGTTTGATGCAGGCGTTACAAGTGTTACTCTTTCTTGCTGGGGAATAACAGTTTCTAAATAAATTGGCTAAACATCCAAAATACATTTTTAATTATTGGATTCCTGTTGGTGCTTTACTGACAGGAATTCTTTTTTCGTGCGTCAATGATCTTGAATCAATTGAGAAAGTAACCTATGATCCGAAAGCTGCAAATGAAGTAACGAAAAACCTGCACGTCTTTTATACCGATTCTGGGTATGCTCGCGTGGAAATTTTTGCGGCGTTGGCGGAAACCTTTTCAAAACCGGAAGCAGTTACAAAATTAAAAGACGGAATTAAAGTAAATTTCTTCTCTCCGAATGGCACCGTAGTTTCCACTCTTACGGCATTGTATGGGGAAATAAACAATTCCCGGGGAACTATTTTTGTGCGCGATTCTGTTCAGTTGGTGAACCATGAAAAACAGCAACGCTTAAAAACCGAAGCGCTGTTTTGGAATCAAAAAGATAGTTTAATTTATACCACCTCAAATGTTGTCGTACGGTCACCCAAAGGAGTATTATTTGGCGAGGGAATTCGAACCAAACAGGATTTTTCGTCCTATGAATTCTTAAAGCCTTCTGGTAACTTCCTAATGGAAAAATAAATTGGGAACAATCTTTCCCGTATCTTTGTGCTGCAAGGTATTTGTTCATCTTGAAAAAATGTAAAAAAAATGCAAACGTATAATAAAATAATGCTTTACTTCTGGTTAATCGCCGCAGCCTTTATTTTTGTGTTTATAAGCTATATGAGCTATACAGACGGCATTAAAAAATGGGGGTTTTACTATGTATTTGTATTAACTTCTCTTGGAATGTTCTTTATTAAGAAATGGATGATGAAACGAATGGAAAAAGAACTGCGTTTTCTAGAGGAAAAAAATAAATCAAAAAACTAAACCATAAATACCATTCGTAGCGGCAAAAAGAAGTTTATCCTGTTGTATGTTATATTGGACACAATTTAGCCCATACCTTCAAAAAACCAATGTATCTTTGTATGTACAAAAATTCCAGGCATAGTTAATGAAAGTAACATTCTTTTTTTTCATTCCAATACTGCTTCTGTTCAGTTTTAATAGCGCAGCTCAAAAGATGTTGAGTGGAACAATTTTGGACGAACGAAATATTGCGATACCCTATGCAAAGGTCTTTGTGAAAAACTCTGCAGAATTGCGTACAATTTCCGATGCTAACGGTTATTATGAACTTAGTTTATTTCCAAGTGAGTATTTCCTGGTCTTTAGCGCTTCCGGTTACGAAG
Source organism: Bacteroidota bacterium (assembly GCA_041177985.1). Lineage (GTDB taxonomy): Bacteria > Bacteroidota > Bacteroidia > Flavobacteriales_D > Crocinitomicaceae > M0103. Next base: position 4,789 of record JBEDAD010000319.1, read on the forward strand.
AAAGAGAATCTTATGTTGTAATCAACGACATGCCGATTAAACGAGACATGCAACTTTTTCCTTCTAAATTTCAAGATTTGGGAGCTGTTGATGTATCGGTTAAAAAATCGAATCCTGGACGAGACATTGTCTTGAATGTTGTTAAAATCAGAGATAAAAT
>JBEDAD010000320.1:0-14873 GCA_041177985.1 Bacteroidota bacterium
TCTTTTTTCAAAATTGAATAATTTTCGTTGGAGTGATACAATAATGAAGAGCTATATCAAATTTGTTGATGTCGTCAATATTAGTAAATTCGTCAAATAGGTGCAAACCAATAAATAAACATTCTTCTTTGCATTCCTTTAAAAATCGATCGTAATATCCTTTGCCATAACCGATTCGATTTCCTTTTAAATCTATTGCTAATAAAGGAACGAATACTATGTCAAATTCAGTTGAATTTACTTCTTCACCATAACTTGGTTCTGGAATACCTAGGTTATTTCTAATCAATTGCTGCTTATTTTCAAATAAATAATGTTTAAGCGAAATATCCTGTTTGTTTATTCTTGGCAATCCAACTCTAGCTCCAGATAATACCGCCTTTTCTAGAATCAAGTGAGTATTTATTTCATTTTGCTGTTCAATAGGTAGAAAAAGGCTTATTGTCTTATTTCTGAGTTCAAAATTTCTAAAGATTATTGAACAAATAGTATTAGAAATAGCCTCCAATTGATCTTTAGACACCTTTGATCTTTTCTTTTTGTAATTTTCTCTTATTTGTTGTTTTGTCATTTTAAATAAATGAATTTGAATTAATTTTTTTAAAGTAAGTGTTTTTTCTTCAATATTTAAATTCAATATTAGCTTTAATCATTGGATTATATTTTATAATTTAGTGAAAAATTAAATGTGAATTAATTTGAAACCATTGTAATTATGGATTTTAATAAAACACTACTTTTGATTAGGTTTCTTTATTTAACATATAATTCATAGATTTACAAATAGTAGAACATACATTAGCTTAACAAAATTTAACAAAATGAATTATTTTCTAGTGTTTATCGCCTTGCTTACAGTTGGTTTTCAAAACACCTTTTATTCCCAAGAAGAGGAGAATAACCCCTTGAGTATTAACGAGACAGAGGATGTTCCAGATACAAATCGTGTGGACGACACTTTTTATTCAACAAGAATAATCAATGGACATTCAACTGAGACATTAAGAAAAGGTGTTATGGAATTCCGTGTAGAGCATCGTTTTGGAGATATTGCAGGAGATGCAGGAGGTGTACAGACAATGTTTGGGTTTGATAATTCATCGGATATAAGAATTGCTTTAGAATACGGAATTACGCGTGATTTGATGGTAGGTTTTGGCAGAAGTAAAGGTACAGGGTCTCCTTATAAATCGTTGTTGGATGGTTTTGTTAAATACAAATTTCTAGCACAAAAAAAAATAGGGAGCCCAGTTTCAATCAGTGCTTTAGCAACAACGAGTTTTTCATATATGAAAGCCTCAAGTGATATTTCTCAAGTCAACGCATTTCCGAAATGGCAGCATCGCTTAGCTTATACAGCACAACTAAATATAGCACGAAAGTTTAATGATAGAATTTCACTTGCGCTAATTCCAACTATGGTACATAGAAATTATGTTGCTACGGATGATCTTAATACATTGTTTTCAATTGGTGGTGCGGCAAGGTTTGGAATTAATTCCAAAATGGCTATATTGCTAGAATATTACCAAGTATTACATGGAAATGATGTTCGTGGGACAAATACGAATAGTCTTGGAATAGCATTTGAATGGATCACTTTTGGTCATAATTTTACGCTTAACTTAACAAATTCCAAAGGATTTGGTGAGACCCAATTTATACCTTATACCTACGAGAAATGGTCAAAAGGTCAATTCCGACTTGGCTTTTGTATCGGTAGAAAGTTTGAAAAAGAGTAGTAATTAAATAAAAAAAACATGAAAAATATATTTTATCCCTTAGCGGCAAGTTTAATCTTTTTGAGTTCTGCTTGGGTAGTTGTTAACGCTACAGATTATACTCTAAAGGAAGGTCACGTGATTCAATTTAAAAGTAAAGACCCTACTGGTGTATTTAAAACGATGAAAGGATCAATTAAATTTGACGAATCGGATTTGGAGAATTCAAAATTTGACTTGGCTTTTGAAGTTTCTTCTATTAGTACAGGTAATGGTATGATGAATAAAAAAGCACAAACAGCAGAATGGTTTGATGCTTCAAAATATGCTCAAATTAAATATGTTTCAAGTAAAATTGAGAAGACAGGAGAGGGGTTCAACGTAATAGGGAAATTAACAATTAAAGGAGTAACCAAAGATAAAACAGTTCCGTTGAAAGTTTCAAAATCAGGTTCGGATTTAACCTTTTCTGGTAGTTTTATAGTCAATAGGATGGATTTTAAAGTTGGTAAAACCAGCGATGCGGTTCCAAATAATATGAATATTAATTATTCAATTCCAGTTTCTAAAAAGTAAAATTATGTTTAAAAATATTTTTTTAGCAGGTTTATCATCAAGTATATTTGGAACAGTTATTAGTATTGCCTACATTTTTGTATTCAAATATTCCCCTTTAGAAGCTGATTTCACGGAAAAGGCCACATTTGGATATCTACTTAGCCTTAATGTGCTAATAGGAATGACAACGTGTTTCTTATATTTCACGTTGATTAAATTGTTGAAGAAAGAAAATATTGCTTCATTTCTTGTTGGTATACTTTTAAGTGGCGCTTCAATTGCAATCGCATTACTGTTTATGTTTAAAGTAGATAATCAACTCGTCTTTAAAAATGAAAATGCGGAACTTTATAAAGATTTTTATTATTTCATTCTTGCACCAATCTCCTTTTTTTCTGGTTTATCTTGGTTTACCTTCAAACCTCTTTTTATAAAATAGAATTATGAAAGTACTAAGATTTATATTTTTCGGAATTACATCTTTCTTTTTTGCAGTAATTACTTCATGCACAAAAGAAAAAGTTCCAACTTCTAATACTGTTATTTGCACGGATACAATTTTATTTTCTACACAAATTGCGCCGATGATACAAAATAATTGTATTAGCTGTCATGCTATAGGTGGCTCTTTACCTATATTGACTAATCATGCAGAGATTTCTGCCAACGCATCTAGTATACTTTCTACTATGAATGGATCGCCTCAATTGATGCCCCTAAATGGTCCGGCATTGAATGACACTTTAATTCAGCAGTTTTCTTGCTGGATTAGCCAAGGAAAAGCAAATAATTAAATATCTATATACTATGAAAAAACACTACATCTTACCTATTTCGGCGGTTATTTTTGCTGGTTTTTTATCTTTTCAGAAATCTGGAAATTTTAAAATTGAAAAATACTTTTCAAAAAATGGACATTTAAATGCTTCTGGTGCGCCAATTGGAAGAACCGGTGCGCCTGGAGAACAAAATTGTACAGGTTGCCATGCTGGTTCTGCTCAAAGCGGCGCAACTGAAAACACTTTAGTGTTGATTAATAATTTTACTCCGGTTACAACCTATTTACCAGGATCAACTTATTCTGCTACGTTAACAATGGCTTCAAATCCAGCAAAAAAAGGTTTTCAAGCGACAGCTTTGGATGGCACAAATACAATGGCAGGAACCTTCGTAGCAAGCACCAATACCGCAATTAGCGGAACAACACGAAAATATGCAAACCATAAATCCACTAGTAATACTTCCGCTGTAACCTCTTGGCTTTGGTCTTGGACGGCTCCATCTACAAATGTTGGTGATATTACTTTTTACGTTGCCACTAATAAAACAAACAGTAACAATAACGATTCTGGAGATATTATTTATCTGTCTCAGCATGTAATTGGAGTTTCTGCTTCTTCTGGAATTTCAGAAGTGGAAAAGCAAGGGAATAACTTTATTGCTGGTTATGCACCTGATAATAATAGCGTCATTCTTAATTTTAACAATTTAAGTGCGGGAGATTTATTCTTCAATTTGGTGGATTTGAATGGACGTTCGGTTTTTACGTATGATCTTGGGACTGCTCAAATTGGAGAAAACAAACAGTCAATAATGTTGCCGGCAGATCTTAAGAATGGTATGTACGTTGTTAATCTATTTTTGAATAATAGAGCAATGTCTGCTAAAATTAGTGTACAAAAATAATATTTGGTAAGCAAAACTGGTGATTCGTGATCAAATACGGATTGCCAGTTTTTAGCCAATCCGATTCATGACTAAATCACTGACCCGTTTGAAAAAATGATGCGGTTGATATGTTCTCCATTCAATTTCCTCTAATTCACCACCCATCACAAAGTATTGATCAACGTGAATGCGTTCAAATTCGCGAATTACGTGCTCCTGAAAATTGACAAGTGCAATCCATCCTTCCTCTACTTCCTCAAACCATTCTTCATAATAACAATCATCTGAATAATGGAAATTAAGCACGTTTTCACCGACTAGGATAAATTTATTTATTCCTTCTTCCATCATTGGCTCAATGATATTGCGTTTAAAAATCATGATGTCGTTTTCAATGGCGTCATTCCATTCACCAATCATTTCAATAATTGCATACTGCTCGTCATACTCTACAAATAGGATTTTTATGAAAAGCGTAGACGAATCGATTGTATCCCATTGGGGATGAAGGTAAAAATTATAGACTGTATTATTGAATTCAAACTCGCTATATTCCCTGCCGTAGAATGGCGAAGATGGGTCTTCTGAAGCGATATAATAATTTCTCCAAGAATAAAAAGGTTCCATTAAATGCATTCCCAAATGTAGTGAACTTGGCATATTTATTGCCATATTTATTACGATATATGAATGATTTTTATTTTATGAAATTTTGATCATTAGTGGTGTTTACTATTTTATCAATACAAATTAAATTAACTTATTGGATATGAAAAAGATACTAGGATCTTTAGTTTTAATGGCGCTTTTGTTCTCTTGTGGCGGAAATCAAGATAACCGACACTTAAAAGATTACGTATCTGCTTTTTTAGCAGAAAACGAATCAATCATTGCATTTGGTAAGGCGGATTTAAATACGATGTTGAACAAATCGGATTATAAATCTATTCCAAAATTAGGGGTCATTTTAGATGCCGAATTGAAGGCTTATCAGGGCATTTTAAACAGGAAAACACCAGCGTATTTTGCCTTGGAAGGACCTTTGCTTGAGGATGGAGTACCCACAACAAGTTACGTTTTTCTTGAAGTAGTTAATGAAGATTCATTAGCTAAAAAATTAACCCAGCAAGGCTTCGATTTAAATACATCGGGCGATTTTCAGTTTTTTCAAAGTGGTGATATCAGCCTTGGCATACGAAATAATTTAGCTGTTTTAATTTCTAAAAAAGAGGATTTTGATGGGGAGAAATTGTTAACCCAAACATTTGATAAAGTTAAGCAGGATGTTTCAGGAGGGAAAATGGATAAAATTCTTTCTGTTCAAAGCGATTTAGTAATTGGTATGAATATATCCAATTTATATACTACTTCTGCCACTGACTTAAGCGATTTGAGCGAGGAGAAACAAAAAAAACTAAAGGATATGGTAGCGGATTCATATATTCAAACCACGATCTCTTTTGACAATGGCGCAGCAATATTGGAGACAAAGAATCTTTTTTCAAAAACATTACAGTCTAAATTGTTTTTTAAATCGGACGCAACTTCTAGTATAATTTCCAATTTGGGCACCGGAAAGCCAACCTTAGGTTTGTCTATGAATATTGACATGAAAAAATTGCAGGCCTTTATGGATGAATATTCGCCAAATACGCTGAAAGATTTTGCGGAAATTATGGGTGGAGAATTCCAAATGGCTTTGGCAATGGGCGGAGATGCTGGTTTGGCCGGATTGATCAATGGACAATTAGCAGGTGTAATGGTGGGTGAACCGAATGCGCAGGAAGGATTGTCTGATTTTAACTTATTTGTAGGTTTGGGCAATAATGGGCGAACGTTAGCGGAAGGTTTTCAAAGCCTGCTTTCCAACGGAATGGCAAAAGTGGAACTGAATAAAAAGGGATTGTCTGCATTTAGCTCTTTGAAATATGTTCCGTTACCTGGCGAAAATATCGACGTTCCGAAAGGTTGTGAGGTATTTGGAAAAAAAGGAATAACGGCATTTGTAAATTTTGAAGGGGTAGATTTAACATCATTTGAATTAGAGGATGAACAAAAATTAATTTACCTCATTAAATATATGACTTTTGAAATGGATGAACATGGCAGTAAACTTCTAATTCGGGTGAAAAATGGAAAAGAAAATGTGTTGAAACAAATTGTAGACCTCCTGGTTGTGGACCTATCACAAAAAATCAGTAAAATAGCTGTTTAGTCTACTGAAGTGAAAAAACAAAATATAGTAGGGCCCGGGGAAAATTTCCTGGGCTTTTTTTGTTCTTTTAAATCTGTTGACACTTAATTTACCGGAGAACAATCAAATATTTCTTCGCAGTGCTCGTAAACTAGATCGTGTAAAATAAGCTGGGAAGCTAAAGCTAATTGGGTGTAATTCTGAGAATTGTTTCCAAAATCGGCAGCGCTAGTAACCCACATTTTTGTGATTAATTCTTGGTTTCCAGTAGTTGGATTTATTTTTCGAACCACTGCACTAACGTTCATCGCTCCAGCGTGGTATACGTGTAGAACAAATAATCGAAACCAAAGGTCTGACTCGTCGAAGGATAAATTATGGGTTCGTAATATTTTTTTTGCTTCTGGAATGCAAACGCGACTGAGCAATCGTGCTGCGCCATATGCAGATCTTTCGAAGTTTTTACGTTCATCCACAGAACTATTTACAGTTAGTCCTGCTGCTCGTGCTACACCTGGCATTAATTGAAAAGCTCCATAAGCTCCAGCGACAGATTTTTTTAATTGACCTGGACTTTCAATCAATAAAATTGCCTGAGCATACCAAGGATCAATTCCATACTGTTCAAATGCTTCCACTCCTTTTGAGAGGCTTGGATAAACTTCTTTGAACTTGTAAAAATCATTCTTGCCGGTTGTAACAAAAATCTGCTCGCTTGGATCCAAACCATACATTTTCTTGATGCTATCCTTGAACACGTCTTTTTGAAGTTCTGTTTGTTTCGACCATTCTTTGATTGCCATTTTTTTTAGCACGACGCGATTGGATGCACAATTTATTAAACATGTGTCAGGCGATAATTGCATAATCTGTTTCCAAAATTGCGGTTGCGGAAGTAAATCCCATCTATCTTCAAAGATTGTTTCCGCATGCATTAAAGTGCTCAGAGACTGATTTTCATACACCTCAATTTTTTCATGATCCCATGATTTTTCCGGCTGTGAAAATAAAGAAATTGGAGCGAGGAGAGTCGCAAGTAATAATTGGATTCGCATAAATATAAGAATAACAGTTCTTGAAGATACCAATTATAGAACTCATTTAAAAGGCTTCGGCGAAAAATTAACATTTAAATAGATTTACTCCAATTGTTTAAACTTAAATTTGCGTATGGATATATTGAAACGGTTTTTTGGTTTCCCAATAATCTTTCTGGTTCGAATATACCAGTGGATAATTTCGCCAATCTTCCCAGCTTCTTGCAGATACACACCAACCTGTTCCAGTTATATGATTGAAGCAGTAAAAGTTTGGGGTCCAATCAAGGGAACATGGCTCGGATTAAAGCGAATTGGTTCCTGTCATGCGTATGGCGGACATGGCCACGATCCTGTTCCAGAGAAAAAAAAGAAAGCAGCTAATTAAAATTAACTGCTTTACTTTTAAGCTATTTTATTTTTAGTGAGCGCTATTCCTGTTTTCTTTCAAGGTTGAGAAAAAGATCACACCATAACCGCATGCTAACATCAAGTGGAATGGAGCCATACCTAAATCACCAAAGGCAATTCTATTAATAGCAGTGAAACCGAACGTTACCATTAAAATTCCTTCTGCAATATTAATGATGGACAAACTTTTCTTATCGTATTTATTTCCTTTGAATTCGCTTTTCACCAAAACATTGAATTTTGGTGTTCGAACAAACGAACTTTTAATGCCCAAATAGCCTTCAATTACCGCTACTGTATTACTCAATGATAATCCCATGGATACAACTAGGAACTGCACGAAACGACCAATAAAACGAATGAATGAAGCAAATGTGTTAGCTGTTTTGTCTCTGTATGCATTCCAATAATAGTACATTAGGAAAATGGTACTAACAATAAAAACGCCCATGTATTGAAGTACGTAATTTAAATCTGAAAAACTATCCTTGATGTGCAATACCACCAAGCTAAGCATAGATATTATAAGAATAAAAACAAAAACAGAAGAGTTGAATAAATGGGATAATCCGTGCACGCGGTCGCTTAGTTTAACTCCTTTTGCAAATAATAATTTTTTCCACATTTTGACGAAACATTCTGCGCCACCTTTCATCCACCGATGCTGTTGGCTTTTTAATGCCGACATGGTGATTGGCAATTCTGCCGGTGCAATTACATCCTCTAGATATTTGAATTTCCATCCTTTTATCTGCGCTCTGTAGCTTAAATCTAAATCTTCGGTCAACGTATCGTGTTCCCAACCACCAGCTTCTTCAATGCAATTTTTTCTCCAAATCCCACCTGTTCCGTTGAAGTTGATAAAATGTCCTGCTGAATTTCTTCCGCCTTGTTCAATTGCAAAGTGACCATTCAATCCAAAGGCTTGTAATTCAGTTAAAATGGAGTAATCTTTATTAATGTGTCCCCAACGGGTTTGAACAACTCCAATTTTTTCGTCTTGGAAATAAGGCATTGTTTTTTGCAGGAAATCTGGATCTGGAATAAAGTCAGCATCGAATATTGCTATAAAATCACCTTCTACGCGATCCATTGCGGCATCTAATGCACCTGCTTTATAACCAGTTCGATCTATGCGGTGAATGTGTTGAATATTGATTCCTCGGGCTGCAACTTCTGCAACTTTTTTAGCAATCACATCTTTTGTTTCATCCGTGGAATCGTCCAAAACTTGAATTTGGAGTTTATCTGATGGGTAATCAAAATTTGAAATCGTTTCAATAATACGCTCCGCAACATACAATTCATTATACATCGGAAGTTGTATCGTTACTTTTGGAGTTGTTGCGGGATCAAAAACCGGCTTTATATCAACTGTTTTTTTACGTTTGTTTTTTACATAAGCAAGTGCCAATGATAATTGTAGAACGCTATAAAAGAATACAAGTAATAAACACAATCCATAAATTCCAAGGATTATTTTCCCTAAAAGATGCGACCAGAAGTGTTCCTGAACGTAAATTTTTCCGCTTTTTGTTTTGATTTTTCTATCTCCCCAATTAAATAACCAAGAAACTTTTAAGCCAACTGTAATCGGCGTACCAAAGGTGAAGTTTGAAAGGTGGTCTTCATTTAATTCTACTTTTTGCACAATGTCATTGTAGTCTTTGTCTGTGACATGCAATTCATAGTTTCCGAGTGGAATATTTTTAAATGCAAATTTTCCGTCATCGTCCGTTTCAGAGACAAAAGTTGCTTTCGTAGCTGTATTTTTAAGGGCTAACGCCACTTCTTCAACCGCATATTTAGTTTTTTGGTCGATAAGTTTTCCTCTAACTATTTTAGAAACTTGCGCTTGAAGTGCGAAGGAAAAAAGTAAGGAAAAAACAACAAGATAAATTCTTGACATAAATAGCATCTAATTAATAGTAAAACGAAAAGCCCTCAAAGTTAGCTAAAAAGTAAGTTAATCAGCGTTTTTTTAGGTAATTTAAAGAGCAAATATAATTTTTATTCTGACTCGAAATTAGAGTTGTCATTTTTCCAAAGATTTTTTCTGAATTTGGCTGCAATTATTTCTCAAATCCTCCCATTTTTTTGATGCTTTGTTTGAGTAAATAGCAGCTTTATAGGTTTTTAAGAATTCTATTAAACGAAAAAAATCGTGCTTTTGAAACAAAAAAGATATAGCTTCAAAAGCACGATTAGTATGTTGAAAAAAATTAAAATTTTATTTCCAGACGCCCATTTTATTGAATTTTTCAATTCTATCTTCAATTCGTTGTGCCGGATCGATTGTTTTCAATTCAGAAATGTAAGTTTTAATGTAATTTTTAACGATACCAAACATTTCTTCTTGGTTTCTATGCGCACCATTTAAAGGCTCCATAATTACTTCGTCTACCAAACCATTGTTTTTCATATCAACGGAAGTCAATTTAAGTGCATCTGCAGCTTTTTCTTTGAAATCCCATGAACGCCATAAAATGGACGAACAAGATTCAGGTGAAATAACGGAATACCATGTGTTTTCTAGCATCACAACTTTATCTCCAACGCCAATTCCTAGTGCTCCACCAGATGCTCCTTCTCCAATTATTATGCAGATTACAGGAACTTTCAAGCGCATCATTTCATAGATGTTTCGCCCGATTGCTTCACCTTGTCCGCGTTCTTCTGCTTCCAATCCTGGAAAAGCTCCTGGAGTATCTATAAATGTAACGATTGGCTTATTGAATTTTTCTGCCATTTTCATCAAGCGCAATGCTTTGCGGTAACCTTCAGGATTTGGCATCCCAAAATTACGAAACTGGCGCATTTTTGTATTTATTCCTTTTTGTTGGCCAATAAACATAACGGTTTCGCCATCAATAGAACCAAATCCGCCAATCATTGCTTTATCGTCTTTAACGCTGCGGTCGCCATGCAATTCCTGAAATTCTCCGTTTGTTATCGCATTAATATAAGCAAGCGTATATGGTCTATCTGGATGTCGCGATAATTGTACACGTTGCCATGGTGTCAAACCGGAGAAAATTTCTTTCGTCTTATCTTCCAACACCTGTTTTAGCTCATTTATCTTATCAGACATATCAATTTCTGTACTCGCACCAATTTCTTTGGTTTGTTCGATCTGTTCTTCCAGAGCCTTAAGTGGTTCTTCAAAATCTAAGTAAACTGCCATAATTCATTATTTTGAGGTGCGAAAGTTACGAAAATAGTTTAGTTCTTCTACTTTTGTAGTATGATATTATTTCCACCAGCTAAGATTAATCTTGGGTTAAACGTCTTGTTTAAGCGGGAAGATGGCTACCATCAGATAGATACTTGCATGCTGCCAATTCCACTGGTAGATGTGTTGGAATTATTGCCAGCAGACATTTTTTCCTTCCAACAAACGGGTTTGGTAATTCCTGGTCCTAGCGAAAACAATCTGTGTGTAAAGGCATATTCTATTTTGGAAAGAAACTTTTCTATTCCTCCTGTTTACATTCATTTACGGAAGGAAATTCCAATGGGCGCTGGACTTGGTGGTGGTTCTTCGGATGCGGCATACGTGTTAAAAGGCTTGAATAATCTATTTGATTTGAAGATTCCAATTCCACAATTGGAAGCGTTTGCGGCAGAACTTGGAAGCGATTGCCCATTTTTTATTAAAAACGAAGCGCAATTTGCTGGCGGAAGAGGGGAAGTCTTGACGGAAAGTAATCTTTGTTTGAAGGGATATTTTATCAAGGTGGTAAATCCTGGAATTCATATCGGCACAAAAGAAGCGTATTCGGGAATATCTTTTCAAGCGGAAGGCTTATCGGTAAAAGAAATCGTGGAATCGCCAATTGAAAATTGGAAAAATAACTTACAGAATACGTTTGAAATTAATGCTTTTTTGAACTATCCTATTTTAGCGGAAATAAAAGCAAAATTGTATGCTGAAGGAGCAATTTATGCTGCAATGTCAGGCAGTGGATCAACTTTGTTCGGTATTTATAAAAACGAGCCAAGCAGAAGCTTCATGGATTCCAATGGATTTTTGGAAACGATACATAAATTCAAGGAATAACTGTTGATTGTCATCTGCCTCTAATTTTAGCACCTCTTACTTTTTCAAGATCCGATTAACGGAAAAATTTCCATTTTCAGTCTCTATAACTAGCAAATATATTCCAGCGGATTGCTCCGAAATATCGATTTGGAAAGTTGCAGTGTAAATACGTTCTGCTAAAATTTGTTTCCCTGTAATGTCTGTTATTTTATAATTCGTTGTCCCAATTTCGCCTGTAAATACCGTAATCAATCCTGTTGTTGGATTAGGGTAAAGGGTAATTTCGCTTGGTTTTTGCAGTGCTGTTATGCTAGCGTTACTATTTGTATCCACTTCTAAATGGAAGAGACCGCCAAGATCCTGGCCAACAAATAGATTCAATAATCCGTCGTTGTCTGGGTCGTTTACCCAAAACGAACTGTAGGCGCCACCTTTAAGATCCAGAAAATTGGCAGATACCAAAGAGAAACTGTTTCCTGCGCTGATATTGGACTCAATGTCCGTGTAATAGTGCAGTTTGCCATCAATTCCGCCCAGAAAAAGTGAAAGTGTGTCGTTGTGTTTAAAAAAATGTGGGTGTGGAAAACCATCTGGTGAAGTTGTGGCAATATCAATATTTCCAAGCAGGTTGTTCGTTAGTTCAAAACTTGGAACAGCAGCTGTGCCGATATTCTGATAATACAGTAATTCACCTGTTTTCTTGCCGATAATTAAATCCAAAAGTCCGTCTTCATTTAAATCAAACAATTGTGGGGAAGCATATTGACCGGAAGAAATTGTGTTTCCCAAGTTGTCTGTGAAATTAGGAATTGGCGCAGCAAAAGTCATTGTAGGTGGTGTACTGCTGGTATTTTGAAAATATACCAGTGTTCCATTCTCCAATCCAAGCAGTAAATCTTTGTCGCCATCGCTATCCAAATCACCGAAAGTAGGAACCATGCGCAATCCAAAAGTAGACTGACTTAAATTTAAAAAATCTGCATCAATGAAAGTGTAAATTGGATTTGTAGCAGTTCCTGTATTTTTATAATACGCAATGCTGCTTTCTTTGTTTAACGTTGGCTTATATCTATAAAAGTTGGCAACAAAGAGATCTTCCAGTCCGTCCTGGTCGAAATCAAAAAACACTGGAATTGTTCCCATTCCATGCTCAATCATTTCATTTTGTAGAAAGGCATTTGTCTGGTAAATAAAAATGGGTGATGTGTTACTCCCAAAATTCTTGTAGTACAGAATACTTGTTTCATTCTCGGAGATATTTTTTGCGTTTGCCCCAACAATCAAATCTTTTTTTCCATCAAAATCAACATCTACATAAAACGAAGCGGGAAATAAATGCATGTTGGCTGGTTGAGAATTAGCAGGAAAAGAATTGTCGGAGCTAACCATCACCGAATTCGTATTGGGCGAACTTCCGCCATTGATCAATAGATTTAGGTTTGGAAAGGAAACATCGCCTAAAATAAGATCCAGCACGCCCGAATTGTCTATGTCAATTGCTAGAACGGTAGATCCCGAATGTTTCGGCATTGTCTCCGTGGGTTTCGTAAATGAACCTGTACCTTCTGGTAATTCCGGATTGGTGACATTTCCAGTGGTGCAAGGCAAGGTTTGATCATTTAAATAAACGCTGCTTGTGTTCATATCTTCACGGAATCCGCCCCAACATTCATTTTTCAAAACAAAAATCAAGGAATCTGCTGTTCCATATAGTTCCATGCTCTGATTTTGGTGGTATTGCATGTGTTCACCGCCAATATGGAATGTAAGGATATCCAAATCGCTATCACCATCCACGTCTACAATTGCTGGAATATCTGCGGAACTTACGTACAAATTATATTGCGCTCCGGAATAATCCGAGTACAATAGATTTTTGGCGAGAACCCACTGTAAACCGTTACTTGCATCGCCAACATTTCGATATACTTTTATTCCACCAATCCCGTAAACAAAAAGATCGTTTCTGCCATCGTTATCGTAATCCTTGGCAGTGGCGCGGTAACGGATATCCTGTGGAAAAAATAAGTGGGCGTTTTGCTGGACTTTATACTGTTTAACACCATTAATTTCAACCTGCAAAAAAATACGGATATTGTCGCTGCTTCGGTCGAAAACAAAAAGATCCAAATCCCCATCAAAATCAAAATCAATATCCGAAAACTGAGCGTAACTTAATCCGCCAGCCCAAGCAAGATATAGAGTTTGGGTTCCATTTTTCACTTCAATCGAATCAGAATGTTCAAAATTGAATTGTGCCTTTGCGCACGTAACTAGGAAGAAGAAAAATATACTTGAAAGTATTGGATTACGCATCTTGTTAGTATTAAATAATCTATGAGAAGCTACTCGTAAAAATCACTACATAAAAGTAGGCTTAAAATTGAAACTAAGCGTAACTTTGTATCTGAAAATAAATCTAACTCGTTAAACTAATAGAAAGTAAAAATGAAAATCGCCCTTTTTTTATGCACATTATGCACCGTTTCTGTTTTTTCTCAGGACAGTATTTCGGTATTATTTATTGGAAATAGTTATGTTCAAACAAACGATTTGCCGAGTGTATTTTCTAATTTGACCAATTCTTTGGGAGATGTTGTAACGTTGGATTCGAAATTGAATGGCGGATATACTTTTCAAAACCATTTGGTAGATCCACTTACGCATACTAAAATTCAGGCAAGACCTTGGGATTTTGTTGTTTTACAGGGGCAAAGTCAAGAACCGAGTTTTCCTACCTCACAAGTTAATTCTGCTACGCTTCCTCCCGCTGTTTCTCTTGCGGATAGTATTTACGCCAACAATTATTGCTCACAGGCGGTTTATTTCATGACTTGGGGAAGGCAGAATGGCGATATGCAATGGGATTCTATCAATACGTTCAACAAAATGAATGAACGATTGCGCAATGCTTACGTTCGATTCTCTGATTCTGCGCAAGCGAGTACTGCTCCAGTTGGCGTTGCTTGGAAATATGTTCGAGATACGTATCCAACAATTAATTTATATTCTTCGGATGGATCGCATCCGAGCGTGGAAGGAACGTATTTGGCTGCGTGTACATTTTACGCTTCCTTGTTTCGAAAATCTCCGGTTGGAGCAAGTTATTTTGGAGGGGTAAATGCAGTTACAGCGGAAATTTTACAAGCAGCAGCAGCCTTGTGTGTGTTGGATAGCTTAGACACGTGGCATTTGCGGGAAAAGGAAGCCATTTCCATTGCGGATTTCACTGTTGAACAAAA
>JBEDAD010000321.1:0-5717 GCA_041177985.1 Bacteroidota bacterium
AATACGCTTTGGATTTGGTGAGCATTTGAGCATGCACCTCTAAACCAATAACTACTTCGTATTTATTTCTAATTGCTTCTTCCATCTTTTAGATTCGAGAAATTAATTCACGCATGATTAATGTCATTTTTGGTTCTTGTCTGCTCGCCACTTCAATCACATCCTGAACGCTCACTTTTTGTATTTTCCCAGGAACACCAAGATCGGTGATAATTGAAATTGCAAAACACGGAATTTCCATGTGTCGCGCTACGATTACTTCCGGAACGGTAGACATTCCTACAGCGTCCGCTCCAATTGCTCTAACGTAGCCATATTCAGCAGGAGTTTCCAACGTTGGACCGGTTAATCCAGCGTAGGTTCCAACCGAAACTTTAATATTATTTTCCGCTGCGATTGTTTGCGCCAACGCGATCATTGTAGGATCATACGGTTCACTCATATCTGGAAAACGAGGTCCCAATTCATCTATGTTTTTGCCAATTAGCGGATGCGCAGGGAAGAGGTTGATGTGGTCATTTTGAATCATTATTTCACCAACTGAAAAATCTGGATTTACACCGCCGGAAGCGTTAGAAACAAATAATCGTTCGATTCCAAGAAGTTTCATTACCCGAACAGGAAAAGTAACTTGCTGCATGTTGTACCCTTCATAGAAATGAAAACGACCTTGCATGGCAACCACTTTTTTACCACCTAATTCACCGAAAATCAATTTTCCCGAGTGACTTTCTACCGTTGAAACGGGGAAATTAGGTATATCTGTATAGGAAATCTCGTCAATTACGTTGATTTCCTTCACCAAACCACCCAACCCGGTACCTAAAATAATACCAACCGTTGGTTCAACTTTTGTTCTACTTTTTATAAAAGCTACAGATTCTTTAAATTGTGTTAACATAGTGATGTATAGTTTCTTTAAATTGTTTTTCATTTTCTATTTCAACGGTTATCGGCTGGTAATACCAAGGATAAGCATTGAAATTTTCAGTGGTACCAGAATCCTTTAAACGCATGTAATCTTTTTCAGTCGTTAGGATAATCGCATCGCTGTATGCAAAAGTATCAAATTTTTGGTGAATTTGTTTAATTTCTTCCATACTAAAGGAATGATGGTCCGTATATTTAAGGTGTTCAACAGTATACTTTTCTGACAATTTCTCCACCAAATCAGTGGGATTTGCAATTCCGGTAACCAATAAAATATGCGTTGGATTACGAACGATTTTCCCAATAGATTGAAATGGTGCATAGCTGATGCTCGAGAAAAATAGTACTTCCGGATTTACCTTTAGCGTTTTTGCTAGGTTCCTTTTTTGCGCTTCGGAGAGATTTGGCGGACATTTTGTGACGATAAAAATGTCTGCACGGTTTTTACCAGATTTAAATTCCCGCAGATTTCCCGCCGGTAAAACCAAGTCTTTCGAAAAGGGCAGATGGAAATCCGTTAACAAAATATTCAAACCAGCTTTTACTCCTCGGTGCTGAAAGGCATCGTCTAGAATGATTAATGCATTAGTAGGGAAAAGCTGCTGTATTTTTTGAGCTCCAATTTTCCTATTCTCACAAACCGCAACATGCACGGCATCGCCAAAGTAATGCTTATAGAAAAGCGGTTCGTCACCAGCTTCCATAGCAGTATTTTCTTTGGAAATCAATAAAAAACCGCTGGTTTTTCTACCGTATCCGCGACTGAGAATTGCAGTTTCCATTTTTCCGGAAAGCAGCGCCGTTAAATAGGCAACATGTGGCGTTTTTCCTGTTCCTCCGGTACTTAAATTACCAACGCAAATAGATTTATTTGGCAGAACATAGGTCGAAAAAATTCCAAGATCAAACAGCTTATTTCTAAAATAGGCAACACTACCATAAATTAGCGAAAACGGCCATAAGAGCGTGCGAATTTTTTGCATGTTTCAAAGATATTGAAATTGCTTTAATTTCAATCGAAAATTCGAATTTCGGAAATTCTAAGAATAAAAAAATTGAACTATTTAGCTTGCAGAATAATCTGAAAAGCTCTGATCATCTGCGAAATAGAAAATTCTAACCTGCGCTGTATCCGTTAAGAAATCAATTTTTCCTATTTCAAATCGGTTGATAGCAATTCCAGTTCTTTTTTCAATATCCGCTTTCATGGTATCGTATTTTTCGGGCACAATCAAGTCAATACGCTCGTAATTGATTGTTTTGCGCGTTTCGTGTTTTACCAGCCATAAATTCTCTAATCCAAAAGTCAACAAGACAACTGTAATGTTTATTATTGCCATTTCAGCGATACTAATGTTGTTAGAAGCTAAAGAATTAACAACGCTTACCCCAATGATCAAAAACAGATAGGTCATTTCTTTGATTTCAATGGCATCGGTTCTGTAACGAATTATTCCAAAAATAGCGAATAATCCAAGTCCCATTCCTGTATCGATATCCAATTTCTTCAATCCGAAACACAAGAAAAAAGTTATTGTTCCAATCAAATAATAGGTAAAAAGGTAATCTTTACGTTTTGTTTTTGGATAATACAGATAACGAATCAAAATCGTTAAAAATGTCATGTTTACGAGTAAACGCAGTAATAATACATAGGCATCTTCGCTAAAAAGTTGAATACCTATGTCTTTGTTTTGTTTCGCTAATGGTAATATGAAATCAAGCAGCATGTGAGTTTATTTTTTTTAGTTTTAATAGTTTCTTTTTGAAATTGTTGAATTTTAGTGCTGTCCCACCATAAATCTCGATAGATCCGATGCAATATTTACTCAATCGGTAGGGACGAATACATTTTTCTTTCATTAAAGCGTAGAAAGCCGAATTGCGATTAACATTTTCTTGCTTTAATTCAGCAATAATTAAATTTTCAAAATTTTGGACGTGGTTTTCCCATTTGAACGTAATATCGAAATCCAGTGTAAGTCGCTCGTTTTCTACTTTATTCACCAACGTTAGTCTGTGAAAAGAATTCCACATTACGGGATGCAGTTCGGTGTTGCTCTCGGTAATACTTTCGATGAAATCTTGGTGGTTTTCAGAAAGTTCAGTGGGTATACCGTCAACTTTGATGCGACTTTTATCCGTTCGTCCCTTGAACTTGTGTTTGATTTCCAAAAAAGAAAGGTTGGAATCTACGTATTTACGAAAGCGAACTTTAAACCGGTTGGTTCTGCCATTGTGGTGGTCTTTAAAAAACGAAAATTGTGCGTCATCAAAATACAGACTTTCATAACGTGGAGTGCGCGTGTCTTCAATTTCTAGAATACGGTAGTGCTCCGAAAGCGCCGGAAGGAAGTCTAAAAATTCATTAATGGAAAATGCAAATTTAGTATCTACGCGGTTCATAAGTTTCACGCGATCCATTTCCACAAGGGTAATGGGCTCGAATTCGCTTAATAAGAGACTAATTTTTTGAGACAACATTAACCAAAGTTAAATTTTTGTTTTAATTCCACAACCTATAAGACGTTTATTTCGCACAAAGTTTGTGCTTTTTTAAAAAAAAGGTGCTTTCAAATAAATCATTTTTCATTAATACATTGATTTAGAGTGGTTACATTTTTTTAAACCATTGCCTTAAAAATTAAAGGAATTGATTTTTTAATTAAAAAAATCTAAATATTATTTTTTTAATTAAAAAAAAACATTTAGATTTGCATAAAATTTAAATAATCCACTTCTATGTCTTTACTTCCGAAATTTAACAAACTTAAATTGAATAAAGATTTCAAAAATTCATTTTCATCGAAATCTTTTTCTTTACTATTTTCTATTTTTTCACTTTTTGCATTGAATGCGCAATTTTATGTAAAGGGAACGTTGACCATATCGAGCAGTCTTTTAAGTGTTACAAGTTTAGAACCTAGTTTTATTGTTGAATCAACTGCTTCTGTAACTAATAACGGAACCATTGAAAATAAAAGTACAACTACTGTTCTTTCAAACGCTGCAGCAATTACAGGAACAGGTTCATTCAAATTTTCCGGCTCAACAGCTCAAACGATTGACGGCAACGATCGTTCCATTGATTGCAACGTAATTATTGATAATACAAATAACTTATCAATTGTAACTTCTTTGCTTGTAGCCTTTCCGTCAACATCTAATGATCTTCTTTTGGGTGGTCTTTTAACGTTTACTAATGGCGATTTGATTACAAATGAAAATAGAGTTGTATTTAAAGCTGGATCCAACTACGCGGGGCAAGGAGACACCAAACACATCGTTGGGTGGTGTAAAAAAATTGGTAATACAGCGTTTATTTTCCCTGTCGGAACAGGAGCAAAATTGCGTACAACCGGAATTTCAGCGCCTGCTGCGATTACCGACGCATTTGAATGCAAATACTTCTATACTAGTCCACATTC
The DNA here is from genome assembly GCA_041177985.1 of Bacteroidota bacterium. Lineage (GTDB taxonomy): Bacteria > Bacteroidota > Bacteroidia > Flavobacteriales_D > Crocinitomicaceae > M0103. Next base: position 4,359 of record JBEDAD010000321.1, read on the forward strand.
TTTATACAACGTGACGCTGAAAGATGCAACTTTAAATAACGTTTCCCAATGCGAATATTGGATGTTGAATAGAACAAATGGATCAGCAGCAGCAACGGTTACCTTATCTTGGGACAATGTATTTTCTTGTGGTGTTACAAGTACTGCTGATTTGCGCGTTGCGCGGTGGAATTCAGTATTGTCAAAATGGGTAGATCACGGTAGCGCTTCGGTGACGGGAAGCTCATCTGCAGGAACCCTTAATTCTTCTGCTGCAATATCAAGCTTCAGTCCATTTACACTTGCTTCAGCAGGAACTGCTAATCCACTACCTGTAGAATTAATTGCGTTTGATGCAATTTGCGAAGACGGAAACGTATCGATGCATTGGTCTACAGCATCAGAACACAATAATGCATATTTCACAATTGAGCGCAGTTTGGATGCTGTTACTTGGGAAAATATTACTTCTTCTGCTGGTGCAGGAAATTCTACACAATTATTACAGTACAACTGGATGGATGCGGAGCCAATTCGTGCACCGCGTTATTACCAATTGAAGCAAACGGATTTTGATGGTGCTTTCACGTATTCTGAAATGGTATACGTTAAAGATTGTTCAATAGCGGATAACAGTTTGACAATTCTTCCAAATCCAGCGAGTGAATATGTTCAACTTTCCCTTAGCAACGGCAAAATAACGCATTTTCAAGTAATGGATTCTCGTGGTCAATTAGTGGCAGAACAATCCTTTAAAGAGCAAACTTCTTTTTATGATTTAGCAATTTCTTCCTTCCAGCCAGGAGTTTATTTGGTGCATGTTTCAACGGAAACAGGAAGTTTTGTAGAGAAGTTTGTGAAGATGTTTTAAGGTGTAATTTAGGCGGAGAATCTATTAAGTATGATTTTTTTATTGAATTAATTGGTTTCGAAATTAGTTCGTTATAAAAAAAACTAATTTAAACCGTTATAATAAGTCAATTTCATGCACCAATTTACTGGAATGTCGCAAAAATTCAAATTACTATTCTTTTCGTTTTTCTGCTTCTGTAATGTATATTCTCAGCATACCATTTCAGGAGACTTCCCTTATTTAGCAGGACAATACGTTCGTTTAAACGCATTTAAGGATTTTGGAACGTATACAATTGACAGCGTAAGAGTTTCTGAAAATGGAACTTTTTTGTTGCGCTACAATCTGGCAAAAAATGACCATGGTATGGGATATTTATCCGCCGAGGATAATAAACCTTATTTTTTAGTGTTAGCCAACGAGGATATTCAATTAAAAGGGGAAGTTTTAAGTTTTCCAGAAACAATAGTTTGCTTAAAAGGAAAAGAAAATCAGTTGTTTATTCAATATGCCGCCGAGCATCCAAA
>JBEDAD010000322.1:0-8959 GCA_041177985.1 Bacteroidota bacterium
TCTAATAAAGATGGAAATTAAAAAAAAGGATCTAGATTACATCAAAACCAATGTCTTTTCTATAGTAGGCTCCTTCAAATTCTATTTTCTGTGCAGAATCATACGAACGTGTGAGCGCCGCTTGAACTGTCTTTCCATAAGATGTAATTGCCAATACACGACCACCAGCGGAAAGTACTGCAGGTCCGTCTGAACTTGTTCCAGCATGAAAAACGATACTTTCGTCAATGCTATTTAAACCAAATATTTGTTTTCCATTTTCGTAAGCTTCGGGATACCCTCCTGCAACCATCATTACCGTTGCTGCACTTTTTTCTACAAACTGCACATCTCGCTCGGATAATGTATTCGAAGCAACGCCTTCAAAAAGGTCGAGAATATCGGATTTCAGACGTGGAATGATAACTTCTGTTTCTGGATCGCCCAATCTACAGTTGTATTCTATAACGTATGGATCGCCTTTTACATTTATAATTCCAAAAAAGATAAATCCTTTGTAGGGAATGTTTTCTTGTCTTAGGCCTTTAACCGTAGGAATGATTACTTGGTTTTTTACTTTATCCATAAACGCAGGATCTGCAAAAGAAACTGGCGAAACAGCGCCCATTCCGCCGGTATTTAAACCAGTATCTCCTTCGCCAATGCGTTTATAATCCTTCGCTTCCGGTAATAATTTATATGCTTCACCGTCTGTAATGACAAAAACAGACAATTCAATTCCTTTTAAAAACTGCTCGATTACAACCCTTGAGCTGGCATTTCCAAATTTAGCGTTTGCAAGCATTGCCTTAAGTTCCGCTTTCGCGTCCTGAAGGTTTTCAAGGATCAACACGCCTTTTCCTGCTGCCAAACCATCTGCTTTTAAAACATACGGCGGTTTCATGGATTCCAAAAATGTATAGCCTTGTTCTAATGTTTCTTTTGTGAACGTTGCATACTTTGCGGTTGGAATAGCATGGCGGTACATGAATTGTTTTGCAAAATCTTTGCTTCCTTCCAATTGCGCTGCTGCTTTAGCAGGACCAATAACTGGAACATTTTTCAACGCATCATCTGCCAAAAAATAATCGTGTATTCCTTTCACAAGCGGTTCTTCAGGCCCTACCACTACCATGTTTATCTGGTTTTCCAGAACAAAGGTTTTTATGGAAGGAAAATCGGTTGTGGATAAGTCAACATTTTTACCATATTGACGCGTTCCAGCATTTCCTGGGGCGATAAACAGCTCTTCAAGTTGTGAACTTTGTGCAATTTTCCATGACAATGCGTGCTCTCTGCCGCCGGATCCAAGAAGTAATACTCTCATTTTTGTGGTTGCTTTATCAGCAAAATTTTAATAATGATTCTAGAATAAATTTGCCGTCTTCATTTCCTAAAAAACGATCCGCAGCTCTTTCTGGATGTGGCATCATTCCAAAAACATTTTTTTGTTTATTGGTAATTCCTGCAATATTGAGAAGTGCTCCATTTGGGTTAAATGCATCACTTACAGTTCCTTCTTGCGAAGCGTATTTAAAAAGTATTTGATCGTTTTGCTCCAATTCTTTTACAATTGCATCTTCCGCATAAAACCGGCCTTCGCCATGCGCAATAGGAATTTGGTATGTTTTAGAAGGATTCAATCCTTTGGTTATAGCACTTGTGGAAGAAATCGGCTTTAGGAAAACATTTTGGCAGATAAACTTTTGATTGTTATTGTGCAACAAAGCGCCATCTAACAAGCCGGATTCCGTCAGAATTTGAAAACCATTGCAGATTCCCAGCACATATCCTCCTTTGTTTGCATGTCGAATTACTTCTCCCATTATAGGGGAAAGTTTTGCTATTGCACCAGAACGCAAATAATCACCAAACGAAAATCCTCCTGGTAAAATAACAAAATCAACTCCTTTTAAATCTGTATCCTTGTGCCAAAGACGTTCAACTTTTTGTCCCATAATATCTTGCAGAACATAAACCATGTCTTCATCGCAATTTGAACCAGGGAATGTAACAACTCCAAATTTCATCTTTTTTTACCGTTTTTTTTGGCTTTCACCACATGAAAAATATGTCTGTAAAATTAGTCAAATTAACCCAATTTATTTAAATCAGATGAAAAATTTAATCCAAGAATAGAGAAAGGTTAAATAGAATAAAAAAGTAGCTATTCCGCCAAAAGTCTTGTTTGAAAAAGAAAAAGTCAAAAAGAAGGAAAGTGGCAACATCAAGAAACTAAATCGTTCAATTTGCTTGAAAAAGAAAAAATCCACTAAGCCAAATATAACGCCCATAGACACTAGCCACCAAAGCATGCTTACTAGTTTTTTTAACCGGTTCGTGGATTTTTGCATTCTTCCACGAATCGTTACAAGACTTAAAATAAAAAGTAGGGTGAATAAAATCGCCATAACAAGGAAATCCAATTGCTTACTCTGGTAGTTGGTGCTTTGCTCAATTATTTCAAATTCAATGCCATGTCCAGATTGCCATAAATATACCGTTGCATAAACCAGTGGAATACCAAAACCAATGAGTGCAAGAATTGTTTCCCGAAAAATAAATGGTCTTATGATCCAAATCATAAATAACAAAAACGGCAAAAAAGCAAGCAATGGCGGATGAAAACTCGCTGCTATTCCAGCAAAAAGTGCACCGTTAAAAATAGGAATGCGCCCGTCTTGATTTTGACGCAACTTGAAAAACTGGTACAGCATTAGAATAAGACCTAAATGCGCAATTAAAATTCCATCCAGACTATAAAAAGAGTGGTAAAAACTCATCAAAACAACATATAAAAGAGACGACATATAACTGTTTCGCTCCAAAAATTCATTGGTATTGAAGATGTGGTTGATTAAAAAAGCATTTAAAATAATAATGATTGCAGCAGAAATAGCAGAAAGTTTAGGATATACAATTACCGCTTCTCCCCAAAAGCCTAAATTGCTCGTTTGGCCTTGAATGAAGTATTCAATGGAATAATTAACCCCTAAATAAACGAAAACTAGAACTGGAATTAAAAATAATACCCCCGCTCTATTGCCTAAAAATAATTTTACCACGGAGCGAAGATACAGAAATCTGTTCCATTGTAAAAACAGAAAAATTGTACATTCCTTAATTCTACCTTTGATTCTATTGAAATTACTTGATTCCTTATAATTTTGAATTATATTTGTTCACCAAGCACAAAATAGGTGCTGCAATTGAAAATAGAAGAAAAAAGACTATGTCTGTAGAAAAAACAAAATATTCAGATTCAGAATTAGTTGAATTTAAAGAGTTAATTCAACGAAAACTAAAAGAAGCGCACGAAGATTATGCTCTTTTATTAGGTTCCCTCTCGCACAATGACGATCACGGAACAGACGATACTGGCAGAACCTTCAATATGATGGAAGATGGCTCAGAAACTTTGTCGCGCGAGGAAGTGGCTCAATTAGCTGCGCGTCAAGAAAAATTTATTCAAAGTTTAAATGCTGCGCTCGTTCGAATTGAAAACAAAACGTACGGTATTTGTCGTGTAACGGGAAAATTAATCCAAAAAGAGCGATTGATGCTGGTTCCCCACGCTACAATGAGTATAGCGGCAAAAAACGCAGAAGGCAGATAATTTCTTTTCTTATCGCTAACGAATTTAGAAAATTCTATAAAAATTCTATCGGTTTAGTATAGTCTAAGTTGACACACATGAAAAAAAATCTATTGATTGTAGGTGCTGTAATTGCACTTATATTACTTATAGACCAACTGACGAAGATCTATATTAAAACCCATTTTTTTCCTGGGGAAAATGTTCCTATTCTTGGAGATTGGTTTCTTTTAGAATATATTGAAAACCAGGGAATGGCTTTTGGCACCACTTTCGGGAATCAAATGTGGCATAAACTTGCCTTGAGTGTTTTCAGAATTATTGCTATTGGCGGAATTTGTTACTATTGGTATACGCAAGCAAAAACAGGCGTACGCAGAGAATTTCTTATTGCAATTGGATTGATTTTGGCTGGAGCAACCGGAAACTTAATCGATTCCATGTGCTATGATTTTATTTTCCCATACGATCCATGCATGGGCTTCAATCACTTGGAAGGCTCAGGTGTTTTTACGGATTGTGGGCTCTTTGGAAAAATCGAAACGCGTCATACTGGTTTCCTAATGGGAAATGTTGTGGACATGTTTAAATTTCAAGCAAATTGGCCAGAATGGATGCCTTTTCTCGCAGGAAGAGAAGTGTTCCCGGCAATTTGGAACGTGGCGGATGCTTCTATAACAAGTGGTGTAATTCTAATTTTTATTCGGCAACGAAAATACTTCCCAAAAGTAACTAAGAAGCCAAGTACAATTATTGAAACGGAAAATACAAAAGATTAAGCACCGTATTTTTCACTTTTCGAGTCCAAGCTAGAACTGCTAGACTTTTATCTTCAATTTGTTTCTCCTTAATCTTGTTTTATTGGTTAAAACCGTGCTGTAATTCCTCCCATAAATTGGAAGATTTGAACAGGATGGTTGTACCAACGATTATAGCGTTGTGATGCTAAATTATTCATTTGAACAAAGGCGGAAATACGCTTGTTGTATCGGTATTCCAAACCTAAATTAATATCCGCAATAAATCCAAGTGTTTTTGCATACTGTCCGTTTTCTAATGTAACACCTTCCTCCATTGCATAAACTAAGGCTTTTCTTCCGCCTTCAAAATTTACATCTAAATTCACAAGGAATTTGTCAAACAAGTTGTAGCTTCCTTTAATGACAGCTTCCCATTGTGGTAAATTCCATGCATAGGAATTATTCAACAAAGAATAAGAATTATAGCGCGCCAAGGCGTCAATCTTTAGTTTTTCATTCAATTGATAAGACAAGGAACCTTCTAGCGTGGTGAGATTCAAGGTGTCGTAAATCACATTAAATTTATTACCGACAGAAAAAGTCGTATCCGTAACAAAAAGAGCTTTATCGTTTACGCGAGCAAAACTTGCACTCAAATTAAAACTCATGCGCTTGGAAAGTGTTCCTTTAAAACCGAAATAGGCATCAATTGCCGTGCTTTCATTCCGCAGCGGAACATTAGTCAAAAGAAATTCATTTTCCCTTGTCAGTGTTTTAAAGGTTACTTGTTTCAATCCACCTCTCAAGCCTAAATAAGGAATAAAAATATCATTAAACAAAGAGTATTTTACTTCCGCAACCGGATAAATGTGTGCTTTGGTTGTTGCACTCGCATCCACAACAATGTCTACCCCTATTTTCGCTTTTAAGCGGTTGTCTTTTGAAAAAGTTGTAATCGTAGGTTTAAGATTTATAATTGTGTTATTGCGCACAATTCCCGAATCCAGCGCAAAACTATTCGTATCCGATACTACGCCATATTTGTACCCATTGTACCGCACATTAAAATCTGCTGCAAATATTTCCTTCCCATATTTATAGAAACCGCTTGTTTTTAGCGCAAAATAATTTTCGCGCGCACGCCAATCTGATAAACTATCTAACAACGGTTTTTTTGACGTATAATTGAAATATTCCAGGCCAACTTTATAGTTTAAGGTTGCACTATCTTTTTTATGGGATGCAAAACTAAACGAACCGCCAATATCTTGAAAGCGCTGCGCCGTTTCATCGCGGTTCACCGAATCTGTTGGAATTTTCCATCCATAATAATGCAATCCCTGGTTATTGTACTGCAGATCCGAGCGAAGTGTATATCTTTTTTCGTTCAATGCGCCATACAAACCAATTTTTGTTCTGTCAAACTGCGCGGGTGCATAATTTTCAAAATTTCCGAACGAACTTAAATGTTTAACATGCGCACCGTATAAAAATTTTCGGTCGCGTTTGGAATCGAAGTAAATTTCTCCCAAAGGCATTAATTCTGTTCCAACGCCAAGTTTCACATATGTTTGGTAGATCTGTTGCAGCTTTGGTTCTGTTTTTATTGTCGCAGGATTGATTTTGTCTAATTCAATACTTGTTGCATATTGCAAAAACAAAAGTGGGTATTCCGATACCGGGCTAGCAATCGTGGTATCAATAATCTTTGGACTTTCCGTCATTCGGTACGCCGGTTCAATTTGTCGGTTTCCCAATCCTACAACTGTTACAACATCCGATCCTCCTTGTCCAAAAGCAAGAGAACCAAAAAGAATATACAGACAACTAATTAGTATTTTTTTCATGCTTATTTTCCTCCTTCATTAACATCAATAACTGTTTCGCCTTCCTGGTCAATCGCTTTTGGCTTACTTTTCAGTTGCATCAGCTCGTTAAATAATTCTTCCGCTTCCAAGATAATTCCGTCATCTTTGTTGGAATAATGGTCAATCACCGACCGCAACGTTTGCTCTGCTTGAAAAAGGTCGTCTTTTGTAATCAATACGCGCGCCTGCAAAATTAAACCCTTTGCAACCCAGTAATTATACGTTGGCTTCATTTTAATCAATGCCCGAATTTCTGTGTCGGCTTTCGTGTATTCTTGCTGCTTGTAATACATTTCAGCCAATGAATATTTCGCTTCTGCCGCCATCACAGTAGTCGAATTTTTCACAATCCATTCCAAAGAAAGTTTTGCTTCCGTGAAATTATTCAAATTAAAATTAGACATTCCTTTAGCGTATTCCGCCTCTAATCGGATCGTATTATTGATTTGGCTGCTTTCCAGAACCGCCTTTGCATAAATTGAAGCATTTGTCCAATCTTCTACTAAGAAATTACAGCGCATCGCACCAATTTTAGCATTGAAGATCACCGCAGGTTTGGAGGAAACCTTTTCCAGTCGCGAATAAAATTCGATTGCCTCTCCAAACTGGCCATTGTTATACAAATGCTGCGCAACGCGAGATGCTGAAAATTCGGTGTTTGCATTGTTTGAACCTTCCAGCACTTTTTTATAGTTTTCAATTGCCTTTTCCTTGTTATCAGTTTCGAAATAGGAATTTGCAAGAAAATAAGTCGCTTCTGCTGCAAATTTACCCGTTGGGAAACGTTCCAGGTACTTTTCAAATTGTGGAATTGCCGCAGCATACAAGCTGTCAACATAAGAATCCAAAGCAGGCGTATAATAAAATCCTTCTTGTTGGTCTACAGAAATGTTTGCACATGCATATTGCTCCGCCAAAGCACTTGCTTTTTCCGGTTGCTTCAATGCCGCATATACATCAACTAATCCTTGAACAGATTTCTCACAAATTATGCGGTCTTCACCATACTCGGCCAAAATCTGCTTGTATTGTGATTCTGCTTTTGCGTATTCCCATTTCTTGTAGTAAATATCTGCGATTTCTACTTTTGAACTAATGAAAAGCTCAGAAGTTGGGAAATCACTTAAAATTTGGTTGAAGTAACGCATCGATTTATCGTATTCGCTCTTTGCTTTGTACAAAAGTGCTACTTCATAAATAGACAATAGCGTATATTTCGATTGCTGGTAATTGTTGATGATGTCCACTAAATTTACAATTTTCAAATCGTCTTTTCCTGAAAAACCATACGTTTTAGCCATATAAAATAGCGCTTGGTCTTCGAAGCCCGATTTCAATTTTAAAACTTCCTGGTAATATTTTATGGCGTTTTCATTTTGTTTTGTAATGTAATAGCCATCTGCCGCGCGCATGTTTGCATCTGCTAATTTGTTTTTGTTTTTAACCGCAGATCTGCAATAAATAGTGAAATTATCCAAAGACTGCGAAATGTCTTCCTTTTTCAAATAGGCATATCCTAAATTATAATAGGCATCTATTTTCAAATCTTGTAAAAGCGTTGCTGGTAATGCCAAAAACTCTTTGTAGCCTTTTATCGCTTTATCTAAATTATTGAGTCGGAAATTAGCATCTGAAGCCCAAAACTTCGCTTTTCCGGTCATGGTAGCATCAATTGGATATTTCTCCACCAACTCAAAAGAAGCAATTGATTTTGCTAATTCTCCTTTTTGGAAAAATTCAACCCCTTGATTAAACGCAACCAATTGGTAGGCCGTTTTTAACTTTGTATCCTTGTTTGGTAATTTATCCAACGAAGCTAGCGCTTTCGCGTAGTTGTTGGTAGAAGAATAAACCGTAACCAAATACTGGTAAATATCATTTTTCCGTTCTGAATCTGGAAAACGATTCAGGTAATTTTCCAAAGCAATAACTGCTTCGTCGTATGGATTTAAATCCAACTTATACGATAAAACAGCATAATTATACAGCGCATCTTCTTGTAATTTTACGTTTTTATCACTTTCGGAAGCGGCCTCAAATGCCGATCGTGCAGCAACAAGATTCTTTAATTTTAAATATGCCTCTGCGATATGGTAAAACGCAACCTGTCCCAAACTATCCTTTTCTCTGGTTACTTTATCCAGAATTTTAATCGCTTTGGTATATTCTTTACTCTTTAAATATGCAAACCCAAGCTGGTAATCGTCAAAACGGGTAGTATTAGACTTTAAATTAAATGCTTCCAAAAAAGGAACAGCTTCATCAAATTTTCCAATACGATAGTAGGCGTCACCAACCAAATGGTTCATGTCGTTTTTATTTACAACATTGCCGGAATCCATTGCTGTTGAAGCATAAGTAGTTACTTCTGCATATTTTCCCTGCAAGTAATAAATTTGGGTAATATAATAAGGAACCACTTTCGAAAAGTTTTCATCCGTTTGTAGTTTCAAGAATCCCTCCAATGCGGTTTGGTAGGATTTATCCATATACGAAATGTGAGAATAATAATACAAAGCTGGCGCAGCATATTGCGTAGTTCCATTCCTTACCTCATAAAAAGCACTTTTTGCTGGGGGTAATTTATTTTCCTGAAAATTCGCATAACCAACCTTAAAATAGAATTCTTCTTTATTTTCTGGCTCTACATCTTGTACTTTCAATTTGTCGAGCCAAACCAAAGCTTCGCCATATTCTTTCTTTTGGTAAAAATATTTTCCAAGGCGAAAAAATATGTCTTTTTTAAAAATGCTTTCCGGATAGTTTTTATTAAAATC
>JBEDAD010000323.1:0-3521 GCA_041177985.1 Bacteroidota bacterium
TTCAACCGACGATTCTGTAGCTTTCGTCAGAGAAAATTACCCATCCATTAAAATACTGATCAATTTAGAAAATGGCGGATTTGCAAAAGGATATAACGATGCGCTGAAACAAGTAGATGCAAGCAATTATTTACTTTTAAACAGTGATATTGAAGTAACAAAAGATTGGCTTGAACCCTTGATGGAAGCAATGAAAGATCCAACAGTAGCTGGTTGTCAGCCGAAAGTTCTGTCGTTTCACAATAAATCACTTTTTGAACACGCAGGAGCTTCAGGCGGGTTTTTGGATCATAACTTTTTTCCTTTTTGCAGAGGAAGGATTTTTGATAAGTTTGAATTCGACGAAGGACAATACGACGGAACAACAGAAGTATTTTGGGCAACAGGCGCTGCATTGCTCATCCGTGCGGATTTGTTCCATAAAGTTGGTGGTTTTGATGAGGCATTTTTCGCGCACATGGAGGAAATTGACCTTTGTTGGCGCCTAAAGAAGCAAGGATTCAAGTTTCTAGTGGCACCAGAATCGAAAATTTACCATGTTGGTGGCGGAACGCTACCCTATTTGTCTGCGAAGAAATCTTTTTTAAATTTTCGCAATAGTTTGTATTTGATCGTGAAAAATTATGACGGATTGCTTTTTCCAAAATTATTTTACCGTCTCATCTTGGATGGCGTAGCTGGCTTTCGCTTTTTTTTTCGTGGCGAATGGTCGCATGTGGGAAGTATTATAAAAGCGCATTTAGAAACTTTCAGACATTTACCGGTTCTACTCAAACAACGTAGAGAAATTAAAAAAACGGTTACAGAAAACAATCTAAATGGCTTGTATCGCGGAAGTATTTTGTGGGCGCGCTACTTCAAAGGTGTTACAAAATTCAAAGAATTGAATCAGCGCTTGTTCCTTTCAAAATAACGAACTGCCAATTCATAGCTTTTTAAACCAAATCCAAAAATAACTCCCACCGCTACCGGTGAAATATAAGAAGTATGGCGGAATTCCTCCCGAGCTGTAATATTTGAAATATGCACTTCTACGACAGGAATAGCAATAGAAGCAATACAATCTCTCAAGGCAATACTTGAATGCGTGTACGCTCCAGCGTTCAAGACTATACCATCGTGATCCGAAAGTTGCAGACAAGTAACTAATTCCCCTTCAATATTGGATTGAAAATAGGATAAATCTGCAGAAGTGGTTAATTTCAATTCCTCAAAATAGCTTTCGAAAGTTTGATTACCATATATTTGTGGTTCTCTCTTACCGAGCAGATTTAAATTAGGACCGTTAACTATTAAAATTTTCATATTCATGTCGCATTGGGAACGCTATATTAAGGATTTTGTTTCGTTCTTGAAAATAGAAAAGGGATTAGCTGAAAATTCTATCTTCGCTTACCAAAATGACGTCAGTAAACTTAACGATTTTGCGGGCTATCGAAATTTAGCGGTAACAGATTTAACATACACACATCTTAAGGAATTTGTAGCGGAACTTTTTGACTTGGGATTAAGTGCGAGGACACAGGCGCGCATAATTAGCGGCATAAAGCAATTTTTTGGTTTTCTAATTTTGGAAGATCTTTTAAAAGACGACCCGAGTGAATTATTGGAAATGCCGAAAATTGGCAGAAAACTTCCGGAAATATTAACCATCGAAGAAATTGACCAACTGATTGGCGCAATAGATTTAGGAAAATTGGAAGGGTATCGCAACCGAGCAATGATTGAAACGCTATACAGCTGTGGCTTGCGGGTAAGTGAACTTGTGAATTTACGGTTCTCTGACCTTTATTTTGAAGAAGGATTTATTCGCGTAATTGGAAAAGGCAACAAGGAAAGATTGGTTCCAGTTAGTCCAAGTGTAGAAAAGGAAATCGGTATTTACAACGACCATATTCGTCGCCACCAAACTATTCAGCCAGGAAATGAAAATGTTGTTTTCCTAAACCGACGTGGAGCGATGCTTACGCGCGTTATGATATTCACCATTATTAAAAATCTTTCACAAGCAATTGGACTAAAAAAAACAGTTTCACCGCATACTTTCCGTCATTCATTTGCCACGCATCTTATTGAAGGCGGCGCAAATTTGCGTGCAGTGCAAGATATGCTTGGACATGAATCCATCACAACAACGGAAATTTATACCCATTTGGATCAGCGTTTTCTGCGCGACGCCATCATTTCTTTTCATCCAAGAAATATCGAATAAGGTAATTTGGTGGCTATTATGCTGCCTGCAGTAATGCCAAAAGTAAGTTCTAATTTCCAGAAAAATTGAAACAAAAAAAATGCTGAACATCCGTGTGTCCAGCATTCTTTTAAAATAACCTTCTATTTTTTATTTAACCAATTTTCGTGTGAAACTAGATTGAGAAGTTGTTACATTCAAGTAATAAATCCCTGAATTGAACTTTTCTGTGTTAATAGAATAGCTGAATGTATCCGCAATATCTGCCTTGAAAACTTCTACTCCTTTCGAATCGTAAATAACGATAGAACGCGCAGTATTGTTATCAAACGTCATGTTTAATTGGTTGGCAATTGGATTATTGAAAAGTATTGCTTGCGTTTGATTTTCAATAATTCCCATTTCAGCATTGTTCAAATAGATTTGATCAAAAATATGAATCGTGGAATAATCCAATACTTTTTGGTCACAGAAAACGATCAGTGAAACAGCGAAAACACCAGCATTCAAATTGTTCATTGCGTAAGGAATTGTGTATGACGCAACATTCACACCAAGGGAATCAACCAACGTCCATGTAATTAATACAGTATCCAAAGAAGGATATGTGTATCCTGTAATGGAAGCAGATACAACTGAATTGAAATCCAAAACACAATCTTCAACGGATGCTGCAGATAATGTCCCAATTGTTGGAACTCCTGGGAAAGTGGTATTCACGAAAACTAAAATGGAATCGTTTGACGTGGAAGTAGCATTTACCATTCCCTCCGCGTTGGATACACAACCATTTGCATCCGTTGTAACACAGATATAATTTCCAACACACAAATTCGTCGGAAAAGAAGTTATGGAGCCATCAGACCACAGGTAAGTGTACGGACCTGAACCACCGAAAACAACTATTTGTGCCGTTCCATCGCAATTTGTAACGGAAGTAGTTGAAGTTGTTGTAATAGATGTAGTAAAACCAGCACAAGGATTTGTGTTTCCGTTACCGATTATAAATGTAACCGTTGTTGAACCGCCAAGAGCAGTAGAATAGGTTAACGTGTAGGTTCCAGCGCACAAACTATCGATAGACGTTCCACCTTGTTGGTAAATCATCCCATTACCAGCCCAAACCGTATTCACAACCACTAGATTAGAATCGATATAAGCAGAGCCATCGCAAGAGGATGGACTAGAAACACCATTTGTATACACACTATTTTGTGCGAATAATGCTGTAAATGTTGTCGAAACAAACAGAAAAGCAACAAAAACGAATGATTTTAAAAAGTATTCTTTTTTCATAATTTGGGTTTAAATTTTTTTGTTAATATTTAAT
>JBEDAD010000324.1:0-4845 GCA_041177985.1 Bacteroidota bacterium
TTTTCTTGGAATGCTTTGGATCTATCGTAATGAAAAGCGTGTTTCTAAATCTTTTTACGCCTTGGTCAAAATGGGATGGCGTTTTATGCACCAATTCAAACGTTGCAACGTCCGGAAAATATGGCATTATCCATTGCGTTAAATTCGTGTCCAAATGATTTTTAATTTCTGATTCCCAAATGGCTTTGTCACAAACAACGAGAATTTCTCCAATATTTCCAGTTACAGTAAGTCCGGTAGAGGAGAATCGCTTTGTATTTATTTCACACGAACTGTTAATTAGAAAAACAAATGCAATAATTGGAATGATATACCTTTTCATATTTGCTGTTTATGGTTACTTTTTGTGGAAATAGCTATGCACTATTCAGGCAAAGTTTATTTGATGCGCAAACGCTGGCCTACTGTTAAAATATTAATATTCACACCAGGATTTAATTTGGATAATTGCGCTTGGGTTAATCCGTGGCGTTGTGCGATTTTAGAAAATGTTTCTCCCGCTCTTACGTTGTAGTATTTTTTTACTGGCTGCGCTCTTGGAACAACCGGTGCTGGTGTAACGGTTATTGCGCCGGGTCCATTTTTCAATTTTAAACGTTGTCCAATGTAGATATTAGTAGTTCGTAAAGCATTCCACTCCATAATTTGTTCGACGGAAATTCCATACTTTGTACTTATCGTTCCCATGGTTTCACCAGCTTTCACTTTATGGTAAATAAAGGATTCAACAACCGCAGGATTCGTTGCGAGAGTATCAACAGGAGATTCCGGTAAGATTGCCTCAACAATTGGCTTGGGAACAAGAACTGGTTGTGGGAAATAGATTTGTCGTTCCAATGCGTACAAGCTATCCTCCAAACTTACTAGCAAACCTATTTTTTCAAGCGGTCCAGAAACACATTGTCCAGGTCCGCTTTTAGGAATAAACGTTGTTTTATAGATTGGATTCAATGCTTTAATATCTTCTATGTTCCAGCCAATCAATTTGGAAATCGTATTCATGTGCACACCGCTAGACAAACACATGGTATCCAATTGTGCATAATGCACTTTCACATCCATTGGAATAATGTTGTGTTCTGCGTGGTACGTTAATAAATATGCAGCTGCAATAAAATTAGGAACATACCCTTGCGTTTCAGAAGGTAAAAAAGGTCGTACTTCCCAATACGTTGTTTTATTTCCAGAACGGCGAATTGCTTTATTCACATTCCCAGGTCCTGCGTTGTATGCTGCCAATGCTAAATTCCAATCGCCATAAATTCCATACAATTGCTTCAAATAGCGACATGCAGCATCCGTTGCTAAAAGCGGATCCATACGTTCATCGATGTAGGAATTTTCTTTCAAGCCAAAATACAAACCCGTTCGGTACATAAACTGCCACAAACCAAGCGCTCCAGCACGCGATTTTACTTGTGGGCGCAATCCACTTTCAATTACCGATAAATATTTTAATTCTACTGGAAGTCCATATTCCGCCAATTTCTCTTCGAACATGTCAAAATAAAGCGTGGAACGTCCTAAAACTATTCGGGCGAAGCCTCTTCTATTTTGTGCGAAAAACTTAATTGTGGAAAGCGTTGCCGTATTACAATCCAAATGAAACGGGCTCATTTCATTCATTTTCTTCAAACGTGCGCAATAGATATCATCTGAAAACTGAGGCGTTGCACCAGGTTCGTAATTCAATGCATTGATGATAGAATCGTAGTTGTTTTGGTTAACGTAGTCCGCTAAAAACAACTGTAAAGTTTGCTCAACCGTATTGATGAAAGCATCTTTATTCAAGGTGTCCCCAGGTTTTACTAAATGCGCAGGAGTTTGACCAAACAACAAACCGCTGCATGCAAAAAGCACGAAAACCAAGATACTATTTTTCATCATTTTCAAAGCAATTAATTTATTTTTTCGAGGTAAGCAGAAAAATTGAAGAGGTTTTTTTCTTCAAAATTCTTCCCCATCACTTGAATTCCAAAAGGCATGCCATTTGAATGATTACCCAAGGGCAATGAAATTGCAGGATTACCTGTAAGATTAGCGTGAACCGTAAAAATATCCTGCAAATACATTTGAATTGGATCTTTTACTGCATTTAATTCAAAGGCTGTCGCCGGAGTTGTTGGAAGTAATATAAAATCGTACGCACTAAAGATCTCATCGGTTTTGTCTTTGAGAACGCGGCGAACTTTTTGACCTTTTGTATAATACGCATCGTAATATTCGTTGGAAAGAACAAATGTTCCAGCCATTATTCTGCGCTGTACTTCGGGTCCAAAACCTTCCGAACGCGATTTTTTATAGGTATCCTCTACGCCTTTTGCCACCGAACTTCTGTAGCCGAAATGTACGCCATCGAATCGAGACAAATTGGAGGATGCCTCGGCGGTTGTCAAAACATAATACGTTGGAACCATGTAGTCCAAATATGGGAAAGAAACTTTTTCTACCAAGTGACCTTCTTTTTGCAGCGTTGCAATCAATTCTTCCATTTTCGCTGCAACTTCCGGGTCAATTCCTTCCGTTTCAAAACTTTCTTTAATTACAGCAATTTTCACCATGGATATCGGTTCAAAATGGGTATAATTATCTACTTTTTTGCTCGACACTGTTCCGTCAAATTCATCTTCACCTGCCATTATTTCCAAAAGCAGGGCGCTATCTTCCAACGTATTGGTGAAAGGTCCTATTTGATCGAAGGAGGAAGCATATGCAATTAATCCGTAGCGGCTAATTCTTCCGTACGTCGGTTTTAAACCATACGTTCCAGTGAAAGAAGCAGGTTGGCGAATAGAACCTCCCGTATCGCTTCCAAGCGCTGCGGTACACATTCCAGCGGAAACAGCAACTGCAGATCCACCGGATGAACCGCCAGGAACTAAATTTTTATTAAGATTATTTTTTACAGCGCGGAATGCAGAATTTTCATTGGAACTTCCCATTGCAAACTCATCGCAATTTAATCTTCCAATAATTACGGCATCTTCGTCTAGTAATCGCTGCACAGCTGTTGCTGTATATAAGGATTCAAACCCTTCCAAGATTTTAGACGCGGCAGAAACTTTGTGTCCTTTGTAACAGAAATTGTCTTTTAGGCCAATGACCATTCCAGCTAGTTTACCAGCCTTTCCGCTTTTTATTTTTTCGTCGATTATTGCCGCTTGATTTTTTGCTGAATCTTCGAACACCTCTAAAAAGGCATTCAAATCCGAATGCTGTTCAATGGCAGTTAAATAGCCTTCTACAATATTCAAAACCGAGACACCCGAAGCGAGGGCGCTCTTTACTTCAGCAAAATTTTTATACATTAATCAGGGGATTGACTATTTTTTCTCTTCTGTAGGCAGTTGCTCCTCTTTGACGTCTTCCGTCTTGGAAGCATCTTTGAACTCTTTAATGCCTTTACCTAAACCTTTCATCAGTTCAGGAATTTTCTTACCTCCAAAAAGTAACAGTGCTACTGCTAAAATTGCAACTACTTGCCACGCTCCAAAAACTCCTAGAATCATCGTTTTAATTTTAAATTCATACAAAGTTACGGATTTCTAATTAAAATAGAATTGTAAAAGTATGCTTTGTGTTAAATAAACAAAAAATGCCCCTGGAATTCCAGAGGCATTTTGAATTGAACTTATTTTTTTATTACAATTTTCTTGCAACTTCCACTTCTTCAAACGCTTCGATAACATCGCCAATTTTCAGATCGTCGAATTTATCGATGTTCAAACCACATTCGTAGTTGTTTTTAACTTCACGCACATCGTCTTTGAAACGCTTCAATGAACCCAATGTTCCCGTATGAATAACGATACCATCTCGGATCAAACGGATTTTGGAAGAGCGCTTGATTAAACCATCCGTTACGTAGCAACCTGCAATGGTTCCAACTTTTGTAATCTCGAATGTTTCGCGTACTTCTGCCGTTCCAAGCACTTTCTCTTCAATATCTGGAGAAAGCATTCCTTCCATTGCAGCTTTAATTTCTTCGATTGCTTTGTAGATAACAGAATATAAACGGATATCAATCTGTTCTGTTTCTGCTAATTTACGTGCTGCCAAAGATGGTCGAACTTGGAATCCAATAATTATCGCATCCGATGCGGAAGCCAAGTTGACATCTGCCTCAGAAATTGCTCCAACTCCTTTGTGAACAATATTCACTTGAATTTCTTGTGTAGACAAATTCAACAAGGAATCCGATAATGCTTCAATCGAACCATCCACGTCACCTTTCACAATAATATTCAATTCTTTGAAATCACCAATCGCCAAACGACGACCAATTTCATCCAATGTAATGTGTTTCGTTGTACGCAAACCTTGCTCACGGTATAATTGCTCTCGTTTCGATGCAATTGTTTTCGCTTCTTTTTCATCATCCATCACGTGGAATTTATCTCCAGCGCTTGGTGCGCCATTGATTCCAAGAATCGATAATGGTTGGGAAGGTCCAGCCGTTTTTAGAATAACGCCATGTTCATCGTGCATTGCACGAACACGACCATAATTTCTACCAACCAGTACGATATCTCCAACTTTAAGCGTTCCAGATTCTACAAGCATATTTGTAACGTACCCTTTTCCTTTATCCAAAGAAGATTCGATTACGGTTCCCAATGCATTTTTGTCTGGATTTGCTTTCAAGGTAAGCATTTCAGCTTCCAATAATACTTTTTCCAATAAGGCATCGATATTTAGATTCTGCTTCGCGGAAATCTCTTGCACTTGGTATTTTCCTCCCCAATCTTCCACCAAGATATTCATTTGGGAAAGTTGTTCGCGGATTTTATCTGGATTTGCGCCAGGTTTATCAATTTTATTTATGGCGAATACCATTGGTACGCC
>JBEDAD010000325.1:0-7545 GCA_041177985.1 Bacteroidota bacterium
TTTTAGTAACGAAAGATCTTTTACGGAACGAATGGCGTTAACTTCTGCATGTGCTTCGCCAAATTGTTGGTGAAATCCTTCTCCCAAAATGGTGTCGTTGTATACAATTACAGCTCCAACCATCGGATTAGGAGCAACATGCCCACTTCCGAGTTTGGCAAGATTTATGCAACGCTGCATGTATTTTTCATCGAAATTCACAGTTGCGAAGATACTGAATACTTTTAGTATTTTCGTTCCATGAATACGATGACTACACGACAAAAAACGAAACACTTATTAAGTTTGCCTGTAATTGTTGCAGCGCTCGGCTATTTCGTCGATATCTATGATTTATTGCTCTTCGGAATTGTGCGCATTCCAAGTTTAAAATCCATGGGATTGGATGCCGATATTGCTGGAACGATCATTCTCAATTGGCAAATGTTTGGTTTGCTTTTGGGAGGAATTTTGTGGGGTATTTATGGCGACAAAAAAGGCAGGCTTTCGGTTCTTTTTGGTTCAATTCTCGTTTATTCTTTGGCAAATATTGCCTGTGGATTTTTACCACAAATCGATTTCATGGATAAAACAGTTGCATATTCCGCTTTGCGTTTTATTGCCGGAGTTGGTTTAGCGGGTGAATTAGGAGCAGGAATTACGCTAGTTTCAGAATCTCTGCCAAAGGAATTACGCGCAATTGGAACGTCTCTTGTTGCTGGATTTGGTTTATTGGGTGCAGTTGTGGCAAATTTCACCGTTCAATTATCTGGCGATTGGACAATTGCTTATTTTATCGGTGGAGCAATGGGACTCGCTTTATTGTTACTGCGAGTTGGCGTAGTTGAATCCGGAATATATAAAGAAGTGAAGCAGTCTTCCCACGTTAAAAAAGGAAGTTTTCTTTCTTTTTTTTCCAATCATGAGCGTTTTATTCGTTACATAAAATGCATTGCAATTGGTTTGCCAACGTGGTTTTGTATTGGGATTTTGGCGGTTTTAGGCAATCAGTTTGCACCTGAATTAGGGATTAAAGAAGCGATTGATCCAGGACAAGCAATCATGTGGGCGTATATTGGTATTTCGGCGGGAGATTTTGCCAGTGGATTCATTAGTCATTGGCTGCATTCGCGCAAAAAAGCAATTTTTTGGATGATGGTTTTTACACTCATCGGAATCGTTTTGATGTTGTTTGGTGGCGCGAAATCGGCAGGTAGTTATTATTTCTTTTGCACATGGCTTGGTTTGGGAACTGGATATTGGGCAATGTTCGTGACAGTAGGAGCAGAGCAATTCGGAACAAATATCCGCGCTACGGCCGCGACTACAATTCCAAATATGGTTCGCGGATTATTGATTGTGATGATTCTCTTGTTTGATTTCTTTAAACCAACTACAGGAGTCGTTTATGCTGCGGTTATTGTTGGTGCCATTAGTTTTACTCTAGGAATTTATTCGACGTTAACCATTGCGGAAACGCACAACCGCGATTTGGATTTTGTGGAGTAAGTATAAAAAAAAACACCATCCGAAGATAGTGTTTAAAAAGTATTTGTTTGGATTCCTTATTTATCAATCGATCCCGTGACGCGTTTCATGAAATCATTCAAAGCATCTTTTTGGGAAAGTCCTTCTGTTCGCATTTTGTTTTTCACTTCTAATGCTCCAGAGAAGTTCGATAATAATTCACCGATAACATCCAATTCTTCATCTTTCAAAGAAGGTATTTCTATCATCGATTCCAAAACTTCCATCGCTTCGATGAGGTAATCTTCATCGTTTTCTTCAATGAAGTTTGTCAGGTGTTTAATTATTGGTAACTTCATGTAATACCTCCTCTATAACTTCAATTTTGTTTCCTTGCGTTTGTTTTACCAATTTTCCGTTCACAAAACCTGCAAAAGTTGGTAGATTGCTAACATCTGCTAATTTTCGTGAATTTGGAAATTTCTCCGCATCGACATAAACGAAAACTATTCCTTCATTTTCTGCGGAAAGCTTCTTGAATTTAGGTTTTGTAAGTTTACAGTTTCCGCACCATGTAGCGCCATATTGCACCATCACTTTTGCATTTCCCGCAACCAATTGCTCTAAATTATCCGCTTCTAATTCTTGCATCTTAGTGTGATTTTAAATAGTCAGCAACACCAGTTTTGGTAGCATCCATCGCATCTTTTCCTTCTTCCCAGTTTGCAGGACAAACTTCGCCAAATTTTTGAACGTGTGTGAATGCATCGATAATTCGAATGTACTCGTGTACGTTTCTTCCAATTGGCATGTGGT
Organism: Bacteroidota bacterium; assembly: GCA_041177985.1. Classification (GTDB taxonomy): domain Bacteria; phylum Bacteroidota; class Bacteroidia; order Flavobacteriales_D; family Crocinitomicaceae; genus M0103. The sequence continues at coordinate 2,263 of JBEDAD010000325.1, forward strand.
TTACAGATTCGTGGAATACGGATCCATCTTCTGCAATTAAATAAGTAGCTCTGTACGTTACACTATCTTCGTCATCCAAAATTCCTAGAACCGAAGAAAGTGCTCGCGTAGAATCTGCTAAAAGCGGATATTGAACACCTTCGATTCCACCATTATCTTTCGCTGTTGTCAACCATGCAAAATGTACTTCCGCAGTGTCGCAAGATGCTCCAATTAGAATAGTGTTACGCTTTTTGAATTCCTCTGCAGCTGCTTGAAACGCATGCAATTCCGTTGGACAAACGAAAGTGAAATCCTTTGGATACCAGAATAAAAGTACTTTTTGTTTGTTACTAACTGCTTTGTCTAAAACATTCAAGTGAAATGCATCACCCATCTCATCCATTGCCTTTACTGTGATGTCTGGAAATTGTTTACCTACTAAACTCATGTTTTTATTTTTTTATTAATTATTAGATAAAATTTATTTGTACACTTAATTATATTACAAAATTAATTATTCTTTCCAAGTTATTTACCTAGCCAAGCAGTAAACATCCAATTCGTTTTCTCTTTTTCTCTCAAAAGATCGCTTATCAAAGAGTTCGTTCCTTCATCGTTTAAATCGGATGAAAGATTCAAAATTTCCTTTTCTAGCTCTAGTAATGATTTTTGTGCGGATAGTATGTAATTTAATCCTTCCGTTCCAATTGAAATGATTGCATTTTCCGCAATAATACTTTCGGATAGGTAATCAGAAAAACGAGAAAGTGGTGTTGCGCCTAATGTTAATACACGTTCTGCTATATCGTCAATTATAATTTGTGTACGAGTATATAATTCCTCGTATTTCAAATGCAATTCGAAAAAATTTTGTCCTTTAATATTCCAATGCAACGATCTTAAATTTTGATAATGTAATTCGTAGCTCGCTAGTAAGGTATTGAGCTTGTCGGTATATGCTGCGTCAAATTTTTTCATAGTTGTTTTTTTTCTAGAACAAAGATACGCACTTTTTAGTATAACTATTATTGATTAATTTTATAACCGCATCAATCATGTCTATATGATATCTATTCAACAAATGCACTATGTTTTAGTGCTTAGCGAACAAAGGCAATTTCAACGAGCAAGTGAATTGTGCTTTGTAACGCAACCAACTTTATCCATGCAAGTAAAAAAAGCGGAAGAACATTTAGGCTTTCCAATTTTTGACCGTTCCAGAAACCCAATAGAACTTACCCCCTTTGGTGAAAGTTTGATTCCTGTTATTCGGGAGGTGCTGAACGAATCCGGGAAAATTGAAATTCTACTCCAAAAATTAAAGGGGAATTACAAGGAACAAGTGAAAATTGGAATTATTCCAACTGTTGCAGCATATTTGGTGCCGGATCTATTTTCAACTTGGCAAGAAAAAGTTGGCGGCGTGCAGTTGCTCATTGAGGAACAAAAGACGGAAGAATTACTACTTTCTCTCGAACGGAAGGAATTGGATATGGCAATATTGGCCGGTCCTGTGATGGATCAGCGTTTGCGCACTATTCCATTGTTTAAAGAAGAAATAGAAGTGTATTGTCCAAGTTTGAAGCAATCTAAAATCACCACGACGGATTTAGCAGATTTACATCCTTGGTTGTTGAGTCGCGGAAATTGCCTTCGAACGCAAATGATTCAGTTTTGCCAATTGAAGGATCAAGTAGGTTCTGAATCTTGGAATTATGAGGGCGGAAATATTGAGATTTTACTAAAAATGGTAGATAAAAATGGTGGTTATTCCCTTGTTCCAGAACATTACCACTTGACTGATGTTCAGCGGAGCAAACTAAAATCGGTTTATGCGCCAAACAATTCGGGCGTTCCTGCGCGAGAAATTATTGCATTGGTTCCAAATCGCACCTTGAAATGGGATTCCTTGAATCGCTTGATTCGTGAAATGCAACTTTTTTACAATACTGAAAAACAGCAGGAAATGCAGGTTTTAGATTGGAATTGAATTGAGAAAATTACTTTTTTTCAGCTCGAATATTCAAATGAATCCAAATCGATCTTCCAAGTCTCAACATAACAGGGTAAAGTAGTGTAAATGCTAAAATCATTCCGCCGAAAAACCAAAATGGATGGATACTTTCCACGACGAGGGCACAAATTAAAAAGGGCAATTCAATGATAATTATTATAGGATAACTTGTCCACAAGGAACCAAGCCAAAAACCAGGTTCTATCTCGTATTTTTGTCCGCAATTGGCGCAACTCTCCGGCATTTCCAATATTTTGGTAAAACGGAATAAACCTTGTTTCTCAAAAAGATCGCCTTTCGAACATTTAGGACATTTTAATCGGAAAATTGAAAGCGCTCTTAACATGCCACAAAGTTAATGCAATTAGGCATTGACATGCAGAAAACCGTATTTATCCATTTCAAAAAAAAATAGCTTTATTCCGCCAAAAACAACTATTTCACCAGTTGAAAAAATCCACTGTATTTTTTTTCTTCGCCATTCAGAATAAGTAGAAAGAAATAGGTTCCTTCCGATAGTGCAGCGCCATTCCAATCGTTGGTGTAGTTTTCTTTTTCGTATACGGTATTTCCCCAACGATTGAGTATTTTCAAATAATTATCGGGATAATAATCTAAATATTGAAATGCTAAAAGGTCATTCTTTCCATCCTCGTTCGGCGTGACTATATTTGGAATGCTTATTTCAGCTGGCGCTACGATTTGATCTTGGCAATAAATCTCAGAGCAACCGTCTTCCGTAAATATTTCTAAACAAACCGTGTATACTCCAAGTGCTGCATATGCATGTTCCGTGTTTGGATCCAACGAAGCATTTCCGTCGCCAAAATCCCAGAAATACGCAGTTATTGTTCCTGCTGAGCTTGTGGAAAGGTTGGTGAAATAAATGGGCGTATTTAAAATTCCAAATTCCGTTGAACTTGAGAAATTGGCGTTGGGCAATGGAACCGTTTGCATCGAAAAATTAACTGTGTCGGAAAAACAACCATTTTGTTCCGTAAAAGCAGTGTAGCTGGATTGTATATTTAAATTTTCAGTAAAAAGCGTTCCGTAAATATTTCCAGTTCCAGAAGACGTATAACTTTGCCAATTTACGGTTGAATTTGGCAGACAGGAACTTAAATTGATGGCGAATGGTTCTGCGGAACAAACAATACTGTCCCAAACAACGGAAACTTGAGGAGCCGTTTTAATTGGAACGACAACAGCTGACATTCCGGCGATACTATTTCCACAAGCATCTGTAACAATCGCTGGGGGAACACTTAAAGTGGTGAAGTTTGTGTCGCAAAAATCCGGACAATTCGGAATATTCAATGTGAATTGGTAATAATTTGAACCATTTCCACATCCAACATTTGTTCCTTGCGTCACAACATCGGTTGACCAAGGATGCGAAAATGTGTAAGGCGCGACACCGTAAATGGCATACGCTCTTCCTGTTATTGTGCAGGTATTTGAGCAAATTGGCGTTTGCGAAACAACCCATTTCCCGCCATAAGTTTCTGCGGTTTTCCCAATAACTACGGCGCTAAACGGCCAAGAAGTTGTAAATGGATCATAACGAATGTATGTTGTGTTGCAACCAGTTCCAGGGCCGGTTCTTCCCAAATGCATGCGCAAATAGAAGTTTGCGGAAGTACACGATTCTGTATAACAACAAGTCAGAGGATTCATTAAATTAAAATTTTCCAAATATCCTGTTCCGGGTAAAGTTGCTGTGTTGCCGGTAATTGTAAATGTTTGTGTGTTGCCACAACTTGTACTGAAAAGCATTGATCCCTGATTCATCGTAGCGCCGGTAAACGGATCTGCATAAAAACTCGCCGTTACATTTAAAGCTGTTATGGTAACATTTGCAGGAATGGTTACTAAAATACTATCCTTGTTGTATTGTGGGAGAATACAGGAAGGCATACTTCCTCCATTCCAAGTTGTTGTCGGTCCTGTGATTATCGGATCTATTACCAGTGGAAACGTTCTTTCCGAGCTATTTAACCAGTCGAATGGTATTTTTATTTCTAGGGTTAAACTGTTTTTTTCTTTTTTCACGGAATACGCCGCAAGCATAAAATTGCTGTCTGCATCGTAACAAAAAGGCGCATAAATGGTGCTAACGGTTTCACCAACAAGATTTTTAACCAGGAGATCTCCAGCCCAACCATCCGCTGTTTCTGATCCATTTTCTAAATTTTTCACAAGTTGGAATCCTTCCGGCAATTCTAATTCTTCCGAGAAAACAATTCCATTGGAAGGAATGGCAACGTTTTCATGGAGAACATAGTTGTATTTCACCGCGTTTTCATAAAAAATCAGTTGTTTGTCAATTCCGGGAAGCACGTTGAATTGTGTATTCTTGTTTCCAGTGAATTGAAATTCTGTCTGGATCAATTGGTCGTTAATTTTGCAATTCTTACCAAAAGTGAGAATATTTGCTGTTGCTGAGCCTTCCAGAAAACTGATTGCAAAACTGCCGTTTTCGTGCAAATAAGTAGGAAATGGTTGCTGTGTCGCTGCCCATGAATTGTTTTTAAATGGCCTCAATTCAGGATTAATCGGAACTAATTTATGTTGTTCATCCCAGAAATTTATCGGCCGTTTGCTATAAATCAATTTTACATCTCCCTCCAAACTTTTAAAACGGGAAGAAAATTCAGTTCGTTGTTCCTTCTCTTCTAGCCATTCAATTGAATCTTTAGCCAAAGTATTCGGAGCAACTAAATTTGACTGAAAACCAGTGAAATATGGATTTTCTTGCGAAAAGGCTGGAACAAGTGCCATGCAGAAAAAACCAACGATTAATTTTGAAACAGTGCTTTTCATATAGTAGTGTAAGAATATTAATCAGTGAAAATTAAATGCTAATTGCCTCAATTTCTTTTTGATAGAGTTAAATTTACAAAATTCATTCTTTGTTTGAGCGAACTTACCAATGTTTTTTGATAAAAATTTAATCTAAAAAAAGGAAGTAAATGAGAAGTTTTGCAAACCACCGTAATTCTATTTAAACAGAATAAAAGATTGTAAAAAATATATAAATAGTTAGCGTTTAATATCAGATGCGCTTTTTGTATTTTTGTAAATTAACCTGAAAATTCTACATGCATGTTCACCAGCGAGCTATTTGAAAAATATGTTAACCGCAATACAACGCCCCAAGTTAAAGCGAGAGCTTACAGTGTGTGGGTAGAAAATCTCATCGTAGGAAAATTAGGAATTACAGCAAATGCGCGTGGTACAAGCTTGTATAAGGTGAATATTGTTTTATTTGAAGGTAAAATTCATTC
>JBEDAD010000326.1:0-2909 GCA_041177985.1 Bacteroidota bacterium
CGGTTCTTAGTGCTTCACACAAAAATGAAGTATTGGAAGACGGCTCCGAAAGAACGGTTTTATCCTTGCCGCCAGCATTAGCTCCCTACAAAGTGGCAATCATGCCGTTGACCAAAAAAGACGGATTACCAGAAAAAGCACGCGAAATTATCGATCAGCTAAAGTTTGATTTCTTGTGCCAATACGACGAAAAGGATTCTATCGGAAAACGTTACCGTCGCCAAGATGCCATTGGAACGCCATTTTCTGTAACCGTTGACCATCAAACATTGGAAGACAATACAGTGACTATTCGCGACCGCGATACAATGGAACAAATAAGGGTAAATGTTGCTGATTTATTTAGTATTATCGACCAAAAAGTAAATATGCGGAAGTTATTGGTGTAAAATAAACACCACTTAGAGTAGGTAATGGGATGGCTATTACCTGCTTTTTTTATTTCCTAAGAAAACCCGGTAAGCTGCCAAAAACGGAATCCCAAGCATTAAAACGACTGCTAGAATATACCCTTGGCGAAGCAAATAAAAATCTTTTATTTCTGTCATGTCCGCTGGATCATAACCCAAACCAATAAAATAAGAAAGACTCAAAGGCGCTTGTTCTTTAATTTCAACCATATTTCGAACAATAATAATTTCTCCTGCAAAGAGATTTATTGGCAATAGAAAGAGCGGCAAGGAAATAAGCAGCGCTAGAATAAAAAACAACGGCAACGGTTTACTCAAAATGGATTTCATACAGAATCAAAAATGGTTAACTGCAAAGATAAACAGAATTAAGAATTCTTTCCGATAAGATTTAATCGACCTGCTGATTTTTTAAATCAAAGCAAGCATTTCGAGGAAAAGCAATGTTTGTTCTAAATTCTCGTTATTTTAGCACCAAACGAAAGGATGAATTTATATTCAAATAAACAAAAGTGGAAAATTGCACTCATGGTGGTAGCACTCATCATGGTTGGTGCCTCTTTGTTTTTTTCCAATTCTATCGTTTCCAAAATGGGTATTCGCGAGCAGGAAAGAGCACAACAATGGGCGGATGCAATAAAAAAGAAGCTCGAATTGGTTCGTTTGACAGACCGCATATTCACACAGCTTCGTGAAAATGAACAACGAGAAATGGAATTGTGGATTGATGCGACAAAAGAAGTTTCTAAAGCAATACCGCTGGATCAAATTCCTGACTATTCCTTCCCGTTGAAAATCATTAATCAAAATAAAAACATTCCGGTTATTTTATTAGACAACGAACAAAACATTTCAGGAAGTGTAAACATTGATTTTGATACAAGCGCACTTCGGAAAGATTTCCCTGAAATTTCCAAGGAAGATTTAACAAAAAAATTTGAAGATTCGCTGCAAACTTTAGCTAGAATATGGCAAAAGAGAAACCCATCGTTTACCGTGGAAGTTTACGAAGGTTTATTTATGACTTATGTTTACTATGATTCCAAGGAAATAATTAAGCTGGAACACGAAAGGGATTCTCTCATTCGTTCGTTTAACCAGGAACTAATTGACAATGAAGGACTCGTGCCGGTTTTACTGATTGATGACCTTACGAAAGAAGTAATCGGAAGTAATCTCGAAAAAGACAAATTAGAAGCTGGTAATCTTGCTGCAACTATTAATGAGCTGCGCGCTCAAAATAAGCCAATCGTTATCAATTTTAAAAACGGACAAAATAACCTACTTTATTTTGATGATAGTCCGGAATTAAAACAATTACAATACTTTCCTTACATTATATTTTTTATTATCGGATTGTTTATTCTCATCGGTTATATTATATTCAGCACGTTTAGAAAAGCGGAACAAAATCAGGTTTGGGCGGGAATGGCAAAAGAAACTGCGCACCAACTTGGAACTCCTTTATCCTCGTTGATGGCTTGGATTCAATTGTTGGAAACGGAGAAAATTGACCCGATGATTCCGGCAGAAATGCAAAAAGATGTCGATCGTTTGGAAAAAGTGTCAGACCGTTTCTCTAAAATTGGATCTGGTGCAAAATTAGAGGAAAGCGATTTAAATTTAACCGTGCAAGGCGTGTTGGATTATTTGCGCTTTCGAATTTCAAATAAAGTGGAAATTGAGTTTAATTCATCCGCTCCGGTTTTTGTAAGACACAATGCTCCGTTGATGGAATGGGTGGTTGAAAATATTGTAAAAAATGCTGTAGACGCTATGGAAGGCGTTGGGAAATTACAGGTTTCTGTTCATACTTCTCCCGAATGGGCGCATATTGATATTTCGGACAATGGAAAAGGGATTCCACCAAATCAACTGAAATCGATTTTCCAACCTGGTTTTTCCACGAAGAAACGAGGCTGGGGATTGGGATTGTCATTGGTAAAACGCATCGTGAAAGTTTACCACAAGGGAAAAGTAATCGTTTTGCAATCGCAAGTAGATGTTGGAACAACGTTTAGAATTAGTATTCCTCTTTAATTTTTTCCAGTTACATATTCTGTAAATCTACTGTTCGCATCGAAATAAATGCTTTAACAATTGTTTCACCGATACCAGGCACAGTAACATGAATCAAATAAACGCCAGAGGCAATTGGAATATTTGCATGGTTGGTCAATGTCCAGTCTAAAAATGTAACAGGACTGTCTTTTTTCATCGTCTTAACCAGCTTTCCTTGCGTCGAGAAAATTTGTACCGTACATTTTTCTGGTAAATTCGTAATCTTTACTCTACTATCTAATTTATTGTTTTCGTATTCCGAAAAAGCAGTGTACGGATTTGGCACAACATTGATTAATTTCAGTGCATCTGCCAATGCATTTTCACTTTGTGTAATCGTGCTTCCAGAAGTCATGTTCCAAGAATACATCGGTCTTCCATTATTCAAATTACTTGCGGAATAATTCTTATATTCTTTATTTACCCGCAAGCGAATAT
>JBEDAD010000327.1:0-7642 GCA_041177985.1 Bacteroidota bacterium
GTGTTTTTAGGTTTAATAGTTTTAGCATAGTTTAGAAAAAAGAGGAACAAGTTTCAACAGAATTTGTCCCTCTTTTTTTTTAGCATTAAATCCCAACTCCTAAATTCCAAATCCTAAATCCCAATTCTCCTCATTCCATATTAACCAAAATCTCCTTTAGTTCACTTAAAATCAAAGCAGTTGCACCCCAAACTTTTTTATTGGCTAGGTTAAAATAAGGGATATTCCGAAAAATAGTTCCGTCGTCCAATCTAATTTCTGTGTAGGAAATCAAGGTTTCTTTTTTGAGGTCAAAAAGGGAAAATCGGAGTATTTCGGCTACTTCTCGCTTATCAGGAATCAAATTAGGCAATTCACTGTGGTAAAAAACGAATGGTTTCACTAAAAATCCGCTAACTGGAATATATACATCGGTCAATTTTCCCAATAAAATGCCTTCCTCTCTTGGAATTCCAATTTCTTCAAAACATTCCCTTCGCGCAGTTACTTCCAGATTATCATCGCTCAAATCTTTTTTTCCTCCGGGAAAACTAACTTGTCCACTATGGTTTCCTGCATAATTCGGACGCTGCGTAAGAATACATTCTATGCGGTTATCTATTCTGTAAAGTACAATGGCAACAGCACAATCTCTTATATTTTCCGCGTTTTTGAGCGCTGCACTCGAAAGTATTCTGTGTTCGGGCGACATTTTCACATGGGCAGATTCACCGGGTAATCTTTTCGAAATTTCTTCCCTGATTTTATCTAGAAATAAGTGTTCTACCATTTTCTGTGACTTGAATTAAGGAACGAAAAAAAATAATCAACATTCTGTTTCTTAAGTATACGAAGATAGTTTTATTTTGAATTTCAGACCTTGTTAGATATGAATTCATAGTGAAAAACTGTTTATTTTCCGTAATTTTGCACATCTATTTATTTAAAACAAACATAGCATGCAACTGTGGAATACATTAAGTAAAGAGGAATTAGAGTTAAAATGGCGCGAAAGCGGTTACAAATTTGTGACGATTTCATTTTACCAATATGCTCATATTCTAAATCCTCGTTTATTCAGAGATCACCTGTTCCAAATGTGGTCAAATATGGATGTTGTCGGAAGGACATACGTCGCAAAAGAAGGAATTAATGCACAAATTGCGGTTCCACTGCTAAATCTAGATAGGTTTCGAACGGAACTAAATACAATAGATTTTTTAAATGAAATTCGTTTGAATATTGCGGTAGATGATTCCGAAGCAGAATTTCCGTTTCTCAAGCTGAAAATCAAAGTGCGCGATAAAATTCTAGCGGATGGATTAACAGATGAATCTTTCGATGTTACCAATAAAGGAAAACATTTGTCTGCGGAAGAATTCAATGCACTTACCAACGATTCATCTACTATTTTAATCGATTTTAGAAACCATTACGAATCAGAAGTTGGACATTTTAAAGATGCCATTCTGCCGGATGTGGACACCTTTCGCGAGTCATTGCCTTACATTGAAGAAGAATATTTGAAGGGAAATGAAGACAAGAATCTGGTGATGTATTGCACCGGTGGAATTCGATGTGAAAAAGCATCTGCTTGGTTTCGACACCGAGGATTTAAAAACGTGCACCAGTTAGAAGGCGGAATTATAAAATACGCCAACGATTGCAAAGAAAAAGGCATTGAAAATAAATTTATCGGTAAGAATTTTGTTTTTGACGAACGCAGGGGAGAGCGGATCGCCGACGATGTGATTTCGGTTTGTCACCAATGTGGATCTTCTGCAGATACGCATACAAATTGCGCAAACGATGCCTGCCATTTATTGTTTATTCAATGCGATTCTTGCAAAGAGAAGATGACGAATTGTTGCTCCTCGGATTGCCAGGAAATGCACCAATTGCCCGAAGAACAGCAAAAAGAATTGCGAAAAGGAATAATGGCAAGTAACAAAATCTTCAAAAAAGGAAGATCTGAAAAATTACCATTTCAAACTAATACAGAAAAACCAGTATCTTTAATCGAATCAAATAAACAGTAAACAAGGTGATAGCAGCAATAAACTGGGACATAAGTTCTGAAATCTTTGACGGGTACAAAACCCCAAATTTGTACGGATTATTATTTGTTTCCGGACTTATATTCGGCTATTTTGTCGTGAAAAAAATGTTCAAAAAAGAAAACATCGACGAGCAGGCGATGGACAAACTAGTTATGTACATGGTTTTGGGAACGATTATCGGCGCAAGATTAGGACACGTTTTTTTCTACGGACCTTATTGGGATGTTATCGATGCAAACAATGTTGTTTTGGAACGCGGCTATCTTTCTCATCCAATAGATATTCTCAAAGTTTGGGAAGGCGGTTTAGCTAGTCATGGGGCGGCAGTTGCCATTTTAATAATGTTGTTTGTTTATTCCAAAAAAGTGGTAAAAAAACCATTTTTATGGATTTTAGACCGTATTTCTGCTCCAATTGCAATTGGTGCAACCTTCATTCGACTGGGCAATTTGGTGAACCATGAAATGGTGGGCGATGAAACAACTTTACCTTGGGGATTTCGATTTCTTTACCACGATTACAACTTGTATGATGGCACTTGGGCAAGTATTCCAGTGAGACATCCAGCACAATTATACGAAGCGATTTGTTATTTGATTTCATTTGGAATCCTCCTTTTCCTATACTGGAAAAAAGACTTGTGGGAAAAACCAGGCGTTATCTTCGGCACATTTCTAATCTTTATTTTTGGATCGCGCTTCTTTGTGGAATTCGTAAAATTAGGTCAAACTGCAAGAGACGAATATTTGGTTTTGAATACAGGGCAAATTTTGAGTATCCCACTTGTTTTAGTGGGTGTTTATTTGATTTGGAAAGGACTTTCGAAAAAAGCGTAATCCATTAATTTTTCTAAGAATTAGCTCTTCGAATAAATTCGGAAACCAAAATTCCTGCGGCTACCGAAACATTTAAAGATTCTGCCTGACCAATGCGCGGAATTGAAATTGGATGCGTGATCAATGTTAAAAGAGCTTCGGAAATTCCATTTCCTTCATTTCCAAGAAGAAGTATGCCGTTTTTTAGTTCTTGTTGTGTGTAAATAGATTCACCAGAAAGTAGCGCTCCATAAATTGGAACAGTTTGTTTTTGAAGCCATTGTGCTAAATCTACATACGTAATTTGCACACGAAAAATGGCACCCATACTTGCTTGAACCACTTTTGGATTATGGCATTCTACTGTGTTTTTTGAACAAACAATAGTAGAAATTCCAAACCAATCGGCTATTCGTAAAATGGTACCCATATTTCCTGGATCTTGCACACCATCCAAAGCCAGAATTAAATTGTTTTGAACAGAAAAATCGGAAATTTCCTTTTTTCGAAGCAATGCGAATGCTTTATTTGGTGTTTTTAAAGTCGAAATTTGTGCCAATTCCTTTTCTGAAACGCAATAGGATTCAGCGCTTGGATGGCTAAATTTGAACTCGGCTGTGTGTACAATCAACTGGACGGAATCGCTAGCAAATGCAATAGCTTCAAGTACCATTTTTTCACCTTCTACACAAAATAATCCTTCTTCTTCCCGGATTTTTTTCAGGTGAAGGGAGCGAATCCATTTAATCTTATTCTTCGAAAGGTCTGACACTGCTGCTTTATTATTATTTTTGTTTTACAAAAGTATGCTTAGAATTCTCAAAATTACATATATTCTCCTAATTATTGGGCTTCTTGCATATAGTTGCAAGCAAACCAAGTATGTCCCTATAAATAAATATTTAGTAAAGAAAAATATCATCCAGGTGGAAGAGGCGCATTTGGACGAGGATAAAGTGTTGGAAATTATCCGTCAAAAGCCAAATTTTAAAACATTTGGAATCAAAATGCGCTTATGGGCTTACAATCGAGTGGATTCAGCAGCAGTTGCAGAAAAACGATTTGCTCGAACAATTTCCTTGCGGCAAGAAAATCAACAACGGCTTGAGCGCGTTCAGCGAATCAACCAACGACGCATTGATAAAGCCTACGAAAAAGGAAGCGATTTATATACGGAGAAAATTATCCGTTACAAAGATAGCGTGAATCCTAAATTGTTTTTTAAGGAGTGGTTCAAGTATAAAATTGGAGAGAAACCAATTGTTTTTGATTCTATTCCTTTTAATAAATCGGTGGAGCAACTGAGCGTTTACTTGCGGAACAAAGGCTATTATTATGGTTCTGTTTCTGGCTCTGTTGCTTTTAAAGAAAGGAAAAGAAAAGCCATTGTAACGTATACTTTGCGTCCCGGAAAACAATATTTCATCGATTCCGTTTTTGTGGAGTCTACGAATCTATCGGTAAAGTCCGAATATGCAAAGTTTGTGAAGCTGCATCCCGATTTACCATTGTTGAATCAACCATTTGATACGGATTATTTAAATGAATACCGAAACAAAGTAGCCAAACACATGCGCGATAATACGCTATATGGTTTTAGTAGTTCCCACATCAATTTTAGCGCAGATACCACGGCAGAAACGATGTCGGTTACGCTAGGAGTTGTTTTCACTGATCGCATGGTTCGTTCCGCGTTGAATCGAGATTCGCTCGTGCCAATTAAACATAAAACAACCTTCGTTAAGGAGGTTTATTTCCACATCGCGGATACAACGTATTTCAAGGGGAATTTTAAAAATACAGTCGAGCAAATGGGATTATCCTTATTGGATCAACAATTTGTCAGAACGCTAGACACCTTTGTTTTTGCTGAAATAAAAAAGAGAAATTCCGATCAATTGGATAAGTATAGAATGGCTACTTTTTTATACAATGGTGAATTAGCAATCGCTCCGGAAGTAATTGAAATTCAAAATTACCTGGAACATGAGAATGTGTACAAGGAATATTATTTGGAAAGAAGTTACTCTCGATTGCTTCAGCTCGGACTTTTTCAAGTAATAAAACCTGTTTTGATTGAAGTTCCGGGTACAGATTCAATCGAAGTCCATTATTACCTTGTTCCGATTGAAAAGCAGAGTGTTGGATTTGAACCGCGTGCAACAAATTCCAACGGGTTTTTAGGTGTCGCCATGTCCGTAAATTACATTAACAATAATTTATTCAGAGGTGCTGAAAAACTCACCATTTCGCTTTCTGGTGGTTTTGAATCGCAGCCTTCCGTTTTTGCAGCGAATCTTGAAGGTGATAAAATCAAGCAATCTGGAAGGAGTTTTAATACGTTTGAATTTGGTCCTAGCGTAAAATTGGAATTACCTGGTTTATTTCCAACGAAAGTAACTTTTCTATCCAAGAGACAGCGGCCACGAACCGTGCTTTCTACAGCCTATAATTACCAATTGCGACTAGATTTTGAACGCCATATTTTTCAGTTGAATTACTTGTGGAAGTTCTATGTTTCAAAAACCCAAGTCTTTCAAACCGGTTTGCCTTTTATGTCGATTATAAAAATTGTACGGATTCAAAACAAACCGGATTTCCAAAGTAAATTAGACTTATTGAATGATCTTTTCCTAAAAAATGCCTATAGCAATCAATTTATCTGGCAGGACTGGAAGCTAACATTCGAATACAATAACAAGGAAAAAGAGGATAAACAAGGAAATTTTTCTTTTTACATGAATTCTACCTTTGATCCTGCGGGAAATACACTTTCGATGTTTAAAAACTTCCAGGATACGATTGGTAATGGCCAGCACACAATTTTTGGAATTGGTTATTCGCAGTTTGCCCGTTTAGACAATGAAATTATTGTTTCCAATCCAGCTGGAAGAAAGAAAAGTTTGCACGCTAGGTTGCAATTTGGTGGCGGCGTGCCTTTTGGAAATACGCGCACTTCCATGCCATACGATTACAGCTTTTTTGCAGGTGGCGCAAATGATAACCGCGGTTGGAAAGCACGGGCTTTAGGTCCCGGATCATACAAGTATTATTTGGATACCAACCGGACGGCGACGCAAATTGGAGATATTCGAATCGGTACTTCCGTGGAATACCGTTTTTCGTTTGGCGAATTGATGAAAGGCGCATTTTTTGTCGATGCAGGAAATGTTTGGACATTCAACGAGGATATCAATCGTCCGGGCAGTAAATTTTCTTCCAATTGGCACAAAGAAATTGCCGTTTCCGGTGGTTTTGGATTACGGATGGATTTGGATTTCTTTATTTTGCGATTGGATTTTGGTTTACCATTGACAAATCCAGCATTACCGCAAGGAGCAAAATGGATTTTTCAATCGCGCGATCCTTACTACGCGGAAGGATTGGCAAAATTTGGCACTTCCTATAAATCGTTTATGCCAAAACCGTTTACACCGAATGTTCATTTCGGAATTGGATACCCGTTCTAACCGTTTTTTTAAAATTTCGGAGAAAGAAATTAGTCCTCTATTACTGTCAAATTTGCAAACCGTAAAATAACTGTTTTTGCACCATGGTGCGGGAAGAAAATAGTTGCTTTCTTATCTGCTCCTTCGCCTTCTAGTCGCGTTATTTTGCCTTTCCCAAAACGATCGTGCAGCACGTTGTATCCAACTTTTAAATCTGCTGTTGAGCCCGATTTTTCCGGTGAATTACTTACTTCGTTCAAGGATTTGAATGATCCGCTTGGCGGCGAAGTAGTGCGATTTAAACCGCCGGTAAATGGTTCGTCAAAATTGGAAATTCTTCCAGATAAAGACCTTCCCATTCCACGTTGTGGCGTTTCGAAATTTAAAAATTTCGGGTCTATTTCTTCGATGAATCTGCTGGCTTCCGAGGAAACTAAATTTCCCCAGATAAAACGGGATGTTGCGTAAGATAGCGTACATGTGTCTTTTGCGCGCGTTACGGCAACATAAAACAAACGGCGTTCTTCTTCCAATTCTGTCCTGGAATTTAAAGCCATTTGAGAAGGAAATAAATTTTCTTCCAATCCAACTAAAAACACATGTGGAAATTCCAATCCCTTGCTGGAGTGAATTGTCATCAAAGTAATGTGATTTTTCTCATCGCCTTTTTCATCGTCGGCGTCGGTTAGCAGCGCAACGTCAATCATAAATTCAGATAACGATTGGTCGGCGTCTTCTTGCTGTGAAATCGTAAAATCCTTTATACCGGCTAATAATTCTTCGATGTTTTGGTAGCGTTCAACATCTTCCGGACCTTTGTCTTTTTCACTGTACAATTCCTTAAGGATTCCGGATGATTTAGCGATATTTTGCGCCATTTCATAAGCATTCATAGAATCCAATTGTGCGGAGAAACTTTTGATCATCGTTGTAAATTCATACAACTTGGATTTTGTTCCAGCATTCAACGCCACTGGATATTGCGTCATATTCGTGATGACATCCCAGATACTTGTGCCGTAATTATTTGCAGCAATTATAATGTTTTCAATGGATGTTTTTCCGATTCCTCGTTTTGGGTAATTAATCACACGTTTCAACGCCTCCTCATCCCTTGGATTTGTCGTTAGTCGAAAGTATGCCAAAAGGTCTTTGATTTCTTTTCGCTGGTAAAAAGATAAGCCGCCATAAATTTTGTACGGAATTCCCAGTTTACGTAGTGCCTCCTCAAATGAACGAGACTGTTTATTGGTGCGGTAAAGAATGGCGAAGTCGTTGAAAGAAGAATTTGTACTCTGCTTAATATCAAATATTTTACTGGTAATAACTTTCCCTTCCT
>JBEDAD010000328.1:0-3167 GCA_041177985.1 Bacteroidota bacterium
TTCACCAGTTGTTCCCTGAACAACTAAAAAATCCGTTCCACCTTCCAATTGCAGACGCACAAGCGAGCGAAGCGCATCAAAATCAATTGAATTATCTGAATGAAAGGGAGTTACCAATGCAACTCCAGAACCTGTAAATACATTATTCATACGTATCTTTTATTATTTTAAATCACTACTTATACATCTGAAACAGAGATCTAAGGTAATTTTTTGTTCGTTTCAACCGGAAATTTTTTCCAGTGCATTTTTAGCAAAATTAAGTATTTCCGATGGATTTTCGGATTGACAAACCACTCGAATTGAAAAAAAATCCAAGGCCGTATTCACCCCGATTTTTCTTTTCACATGTAATTTCGAGAGGAGTTTTGCAATTTTCTTATCGTTTGATTCCAACCATATTAAAATATCGTACGGCTGCACCAATGCAGTGAGCAGCAATTCGTCCTTGATCTTTTTAAACAAAGAAAAATCTTTTGGCGATACATAATGTATCAATTTGTGTTGCTGAAGATTTTCTTTTTTAATTTCTTTAGGAAGCGTTACAATAATATTTACGCTCACAACATTACTATCGTTCAAAATTGTGTCTAGAGCTAATCTATATTGTCTAAAATGTTCTTCATTTTGGTAAGGGAAAACTACCAACAAACGCTTCATTTCCATCCAAATGTTTGTTGAATCACTCACTCTATTTGTTTATTAATTGAATGAAGTCATCTTCCGAAAGTATTGCTATTCCTAGATCTGTAGCTTTTTTCAATTTTGCGGGACCCATATTTTCACCTGCAACCACGTAATCCGTTTTATTCGAAATAGCCGAAACATTTTTCCCGCCATTTGATTCTATTAATTCCTTTAGTTCATCCCTAGAAAACGCGCTAAAAACGCCAGAAACCACAAACGATTTTCCTTCCAATGTATTGGATGCGCCAACTTTCTCTTTGATTTCAAATTGCAATCCAGCTTTTCTCAATCGGTTGATAAAATGCAAGTGCTCCTCATTCAGAAAATACTGCTGCAAGGAAATCGCTATTTTCTCTCCAATTTCCCCAACATTTGTCAAATCGTCAAATTTTGCGGCAATTAAAGCATCCATATTTTTAAAATGCTTAGCCAATTTTTTAGCGACTGTTTCCCCGACAAATCGAATTCCAAGCGCAAATAAAACCCGTTCAAATGGGATATTTTTTGAATCTACTAATCCTTTGATTAAATTATCTGCTGATTTATCTGCCATTCTATCTAGCTCAACAACTTGATCAAACGTTAAATCGTATAAATCCGCACTCGTTTTAATTAAACCTTTTTCGTATAATAAATCAATCGTTTCTGCTCCTAGTCCGTCAATGTTCATTGCTTTTCTACTGATAAAATGTTCCATTTTACCTTTCATTTGCGGTGGACAAGCATCTTCGTTCGGACAATAATGGTTTGCTTCGCCCTCTCTTCGAATCAGAGTGGCGTTACATTCCGGACAACTTTCAATAAATTGAATTATTCCTGCATCTTTTGTTCTTTTTTCAGTATTTACACCAACTATTTTCGGGATAATTTCGCCTCCTTTTTCGACGTAAACGAAATCATTTACGTGTAAATCCAATTTTTTAATTTGATCGGAATTGTGCAGCGAAGCCCTTTTAACGGTTGTTCCGCCTAATTGGACAGGTTTTAAATTCGCGACTGGCGTAATAGATCCCGTTCGACCAACTTGGTAAACAACGGATTCCAGTTTTGTTTCAACGCGCTCGGTTTTGAATTTATATGCAATTGCCCAACGTGGCGATTTTGCAGTGAATCCCAATCGTTTTTGTTGCGCATAATTGTTGACCTTTACTACAACGCCATCAATTTCAAATGGTAAATTATACCGTTCCTTATCCCAAAAATGGATAAAATTCATAATTCCTTCCGCAGAATCGGTTTTTTCAATCATTCGGCTTTGCTGAAGTGGAATTTTAAAACCCCACTCGCCAGCCTTTTGAACCGTTTCAAAATGTCCCTCAAAAGCAAGATTATTCCCATAAATGCCATACAAGAAGGAATCCAAATTGCGTTCGGATACCACCTTGGAATCTTGCATCTTTAACGTTCCAGATGCTGTATTTCTTGGATTTGCAAAGAGTTGTTCACCATTTTCTTCCCGTTCTGCGTTAAGTTTTAGAAAACTTGCAAGCGGCATAAAAATTTCACCTCGAATTTCAAAATCTTGTGGGAAATCGCCACGCAACTGCAAAGGAATCGTCCGAATTGTGCGCACGTTTGCGGTAATTTCTTCTCCTTGTGTTCCATCACCACGGGTAATGGCACGCGTTAAAAATCCATTTTCATACCGAATTCCAATTGCAACGCCATCGTATTTTAGCTCGCAAACGTATTCTATTGCGCCATCTTCCAGTTTTTTAATGCGATTTTCCCATTCTAGAATTTCCTCTTCCGAATACGTATTGGAAAGCGAAAGCATAGGGAATGTATGTGCTACAGTTTGAAATTTCTTTGTAATATCGCCACCAACGCGTTTTGTAGGACTACTTTCGAAAGCAAATTCCGGGAATTGTTTTTCTAATTCCTGCAATTTCTCCAACAATTTGTCGAATTCATAATCCGAGATTTGCGGATTACTTTCCACATAATACAAGTGATTATGGTAATTTAGTTCTTTCGATAACCGAAGAATTTCTTCTTTTGCTTCGTCCTTATTCATTTTGTGAAATTACGGCTTTTCTGCCTTAATCATGCGCATCTTCCCTTGTAAATCTTTCCGCATCTCGATGTTAACAAAACCAATTCCTTTTAGTAAATCAGCTGTTTCAGCGCTTAAATCCTCGTGTATTTCAAAAAACAACTTTCCTCCAGATTTTAAATTCAGGAGTGCGTTTTTTCCAATTTCTCGGTAAAAAATCAACGGATCTTCATCCGCAACAAAAAGCGCAAGGTGCGGTTCGAAAGTTAGCACATTTTCCAGCATTTG
Organism: Bacteroidota bacterium; assembly: GCA_041177985.1. GTDB lineage: Bacteria > Bacteroidota > Bacteroidia > Flavobacteriales_D > Crocinitomicaceae > M0103. The sequence goes on from JBEDAD010000328.1 coordinate 2,972, forward strand.
CGATTTATCCTTCATTGGAATATAAGGCGGATTGGAGACCCAAATATCTGAATATTGAAGTTGACTTGAAACCGCAGAATCTGGCGTTTTCGCATCACTTAAAACTGTTGTGACGGAGAGATTTAATTGTTTTGCATTTTCCTTCGTAAGTTGCAAAGCTTCTTGCGAAATATCCGTTGCAAAAACAGTTGCATTT
>JBEDAD010000329.1:0-8042 GCA_041177985.1 Bacteroidota bacterium
CAACAAACGCAAGAAATTTTTATCGCAACTGGCAATGAAATCCCTGAAAATGGTTTAGAATTGACTTTGCCTCGTGTTATTTTTGCGGGACACGGTAAATTTGACCTTGGAAAAAAAGGAATCTATACCGCTGGAGAAATCGATTTAGATGTTACAACAGATGGCAGAAGAAATACAATTCTCAAATCTGGTGTTTTTTCCTTAGACCCGCACATGGGAATTGAATTTGGTTTTAAAAATTATGTAGCGGTTCGGGGCGGAATTTCAAACATGCAGTACGTAAAAAACTTTGATGATTCAAAAACACTTAATTTTCAGCCGAATATTGGAATTGGACTAACGATAAAGAATTTTCATCTCGATTATGCATTCACAGATATTGGCGATGCATCGGTTGCTTTGTATTCACACGTTATTTCTTTAAGATTGAAACTGGATAAACCTAAAAACATGCAATAAAATGAAAACAACATTATTTCTTTTACTGTTTTGCATTTCTTTACATTTTAATTCATTCGCACAAGTTTATGGAAATGAATGGATTCAATACAATCAAAAATATTACGCCTTTAAAATTCATACTTCAGGCATACATAAAATAGATTATTCAGCGCTGCAAAATGCGAATATTACCGCAAATGCTTTTTCCACTCAAAACATACAAATATTTGGAAGAGAACAGGAAATACCATTATTCATTGAAGATGGTGGAGATTCAAGTTTTGATCCAGGCGATTACTTATTGTTTTATGCAGAGAAAAATGACGGTTGGTTAGATTCTACCCTTTACGCATCTGCAAATGATGTAGGAAATCCAAAATATAGTTTATACAACGATACCATTCAATATTTTTTCACTTGGAATACTGCAACAAATAATAAGCGTTTCCAGCTTGAAACAGACACGGATATTGCAGCCTATGCTCCATCCAACTATATTTTGTTCGAGCGCTTCCAATCCAATAATTCTAGTTACAACGAAGGTGAAAAATCTTCGGACGCATCGAGTTCCTTTTTCACTTCCGGCGAAGGTTGGGGAAGCAGTCAGGTCAATGGCGCCGCCGGCTATACCTGGGATGCGAGCACAACTCAATTTGATCAAATTTACCAAGGATCCGACGCGCCATTGGTGCACTATAAATCTGTAATTGTTGGCGCTTCAAATGCGAGTTTTTCCGGAGCTGGGAATCACCGTACAAAGCATACCATTGGATCTTCAGATTTTCCAATCTGTGATTCAATATTTACAGGTTGGAAAGCGATCCACATTTCCAAAACATTTCCGACATCTATTCTTCCTGCAAGCGGTAATTCAAATTTTAAAATTTCAATTGTCGGTAACCAAGGCGCTTCAACAGATTATCAATCTATTAATTATTGGTCGTTTCTTTATCCTCGAATTCCTAACCTATCTGGCGCTGCAAGTTCAAATTTTCTTGTTGAAAATACTACCCTACAATCAAAAATACGAGTTGACTTAACCAATATTTCTTCTTTAAATCCATTATTTTTTGTTTTGGGTGAAAATCCGAGGAAATTAGCACCTATTCCAAATGGTGGGGTCTATAGTTTACTTATTCCAAATACTACTTCAGGAATCAATCAGCGGGTAATTCAACAAGACGCTACTTCGATTCTAACTATTTCCAATTTAGTTTCTGTAGGGCCAGGAGATAGATTCACGGATTTTGAATCGATGGAAATGGACAGCTCATTACTTATGATTTACCATCCAAAACTGCAGGCCGCTTCCGCTCAATATGCTGACTATCGTTCTTCAGATCTTGGTGGAAATCACAACGTTATTTTTGCAAATGTTAATGAATTATACCAGCAATATGGTGGCGGAATTGAAAAACACATCAATGGAATTCGTCGTTTTTCGCACCATATTTATGATAATGCTACAGTTAAACCAGTAGGACTTTTTTTAATTGGAAAAGGAATTCGAGAAGCAAATGTTGTGAGTATTCTATCCACTGGACCAGGTTCTAGAAAAAATTCAACCAATTTCGCGGCATCCTTAATTCCCTCATTTGGACAACCTTCGAGTGATGCCTGCATAACATCAAATTTAACAGGAACAACAAAATGGAAACCATTGATTCCAACGGGGAGAATCGCTGTAAACAGTAACCAGGAACTAAGCGATTACTTGGATAAGGTGAAAGAACACGAGCTAAACCAGAATCCACTTTCAGAATATTCTTCCAGCACAAAAGATTGGCAAAAACAAGTTTTGCATTTTATTGGAGGATCTAATGTTGGCCAACAGAACCTTTTCGGGGAATACATGGATGCTCTTGCTAATATTCTGAAAAAGGAGAAATTTGGTGGAAATGTTCAATCTATTGCAAAAATCGGGAACAATCCACTTTCTCCTACGGAATTGAATGCTGTAATGGACAGAATACGAGATGGCGTTTCATTGATCAATCTATTTGGCCATTACAATAGCTCTTCCTCTGGCTTTGAAATCAATATCGATGAGCCTTCCAATTGGAATAACCAAGGGAAATATCCATTAATCCTTACAAATTCCTGTTACAATGGCGATATTTTTCAAAACTCTGTTTCTAAATCAGAAGAATTTGTTCGTTCCGTAAATAGCGGAGCAATTGGCTATATTGGAACGATCGGACTAGGATTTCCGCATACACTCAACCAATATTCCAACCAATTATACAAGCAGTTCAGCGGCGTTAATTACGGGAAAACTCTTGGGAAACAAATTCAAGAAACCATTGCAACTTTAGAATCACCATTAGCAGATTTATTCATTGAAAGTACGTGTCTTCAGATGACTTTGAATGGTGATCCAATGGTGAAATTAAATTGGCACGAGCGACCAGAAATTGAAATAACAGAACAGAGCATCTCCTTTTTGCCGGAAGATTTAAATCTAACCGTAGATAGTATTCAAATAAATTTAGACCTAAAGAATCTTGGTCGTTCGATAACAGATACTTTTTTAGTGGAAGTAACAAGAAATTTTCCTTCCACAACAGTTGACTCGGTTTACACGTTTTTAATCCCTGAACTCCACTATACATCTACTTTATCATTCAAATTACCACTCCAGGCAAACATTGGAATTGGAATCAATACTTTTAGTTTTAAAATAGACCAACCCAGTTTTCTTGATGAGCAATATGACGAAGTGCTAAACAATCAAGTTGTAAAAACACTATTTATTGATATTGATGGTATTCAACCTATTTTACCGTATGAATTTGCCGTTGTGCCGAACGATAGCGTTACACTAAAAGCATCCACAATTAATCCAATTGCCGAACTCAACACCTACCGATTTGAAATTGACACAATAGATTTTGAAGGCGCGGCAAGTCCGTTTCACCGTTTCGCACTAGTTACCGGACTGGGAGGAATCAAGGAAATCAATCCATCCCAATGGATTTTGTCCAGCTCAATGGTAAATGCGCCACTCACTTGCACGGATAGTACTGTTTATTTTTGGCGCGTTGCGGTAGATGATCCCAACCCACTTTGGCGAGAAAGTTCGTTTCAATATATTCCAAATAAAACAGGATGGGGTCAAGATCATTTTTTTCAATTTAAGAAAAACAATTTTAATGGAGTAGAGTATAACCGCACGAGTCATTTACGAGAATTTTATCCATTTTCAAAAACATTAGCTTGCAATGTACTTTATTCTGCCTCAGAACCTGGGATTTATCAAAATGATTATTCGCTAGATGGCCAACAACAGGATTATGGAATAATCAATTTCACTCCCAAATTTCATGTTGTTGTGATTGATAAATATACCTTAGAACCTTGGGGAACAAGATATGTTCCAACCAATCAGAATTTGAATAACAATTTCGGAAATGCAAATGATAATTATTTCCGTGTTATTAAGTATTTTACATTTCATCAAAATGACCCAAGTCAAATGGCGGCATTTGAAAACATGATAGAAAACAGTGTGCCTGATGGTAATTTTATTTTAATTTATTCTCCAATGACAACTCTTTTCAATCAATTACCTTTGTCCGTTATTTCAACATTTCAAAACTTAGGGTCAGACAGTATAGTACCTGGAAGAAATAATCTTCCTTTTGCATTTTTTTGTCGAAAGGGAGATGTTAACTCGGTTGTGGAGAATTATGCACAATTCCCAGGAGAAAATGTTCATTTAACGGCATTGGTTGAAGGCTACGATTTTATTGGCAGCGAATCAACAGAATTTATAGGGCCTGCAGCAGATTGGCAATCCCTTTTTTGGAAACAAGATCCATTGAATAATCCAAACGGAGATTCAACAATACTTTTTGTAAAATCCTATAATAGTGAGGGGATTTACCAAACAACTGACACGCTCACATTCACGCTAAATGATTCCATTATCGATTTGAGTGCGTATGTTAACGCAAGTAATTATCCATTTATTCAACTCAGTGCTTTTTATACAGATGCTGTAGGTTTTTCACCAGCTCAAATAGACAGATGGCACGTGCTTTACACGCCACTTCCAGAAGCTGCAATTGATGGAAGTTCGGGGTATTCCTGGCTGCCAAACTCAGATACGTTAACGGAAGGAGAAACGGTTCAATTTGCAGTCGACATTAAAAATATTTTCAATCTACCGATGGATTCTTTGTTGGTAAGCTATTGGATTCAAGATGGTAACCAACAAAAACATCCTATTAGTTATTCCAGGCAAGATTCATTACTAGTTGGTGAGACATTTCGTGACACCATATCCTTTTCTACTATCGGTTTGCTTGGGTTGAATTCGTTTTGGATGGAAGTAAATCCCTATGTTAATGGAAGTTTATTTGTCACGGACCAACCCGAACAAAAGCACTTTAATAATCTTCTACAAATTCCTTTTTATGTTTCTGGTGACGATCAACACCCTATTTTGGATGTTACATTTAATGGTCGACATATTTTAAATGGCGATATCGTTTCTCCGGAAAGCGAGATATTAATCTCCCTGAAAGACGAGAATGAATTATTATTGATGAATGCGATTTCCGATACAGCATTATTTGGGATTTACCTGACAGATCCAGATGGAAAACAAAGTAGAATTCCTTTTATGGATGCAGACGGAAATACCATTATGCAATGGATTCCAGCGGAAAGCCAAAGTAAACGTTTTAAAATCATCTACCCTGCCTATTTCGCGAAGGATGGTAAATATACCATTTCAGTGCAAGGTTCAGATAGAAGTGGCAATGAATCTGGCGATTTGGAGTACCGCATCACTTTTGAAGTAGTGCATGAGTCTTCTATTACACAAATGGTGAATTACCCAAATCCGTTCAGTACAAGTACGCGTTTTGTCTTTACATTGACAGGCACCGAAGCGCCCGATGAAATAATCATTCAAATTATGACAGTTTCAGGAAGAGTGGTTCGAGAAATAACGGAAGATGAATTAGGAACCATTCAAATTGGGCGGAATATTTCGGAATATGCTTGGGACGGAAAGGATGAATTTGGCGATCCGTTAGCAAACGGCGTATATTTATATACTGTAAAAGCTCAAATTAACGGAGAAAAAATAAAGCATTTGGAATCGGGTGCAGACGCACACTTCAAGAAAGAATTTGGGAAAATGTATTTATTAAGGTAACGTATGCTTTTTAATAGCCTAGATTTTTTATTGTTCTTTATCGTAATTTTCATAGCATATTGGAATGTATCAAATAAGTATAAATGGATAATTCTTTTATTTAGCAGTTATTTTTTTTATGCATATTGGAATCCAGTTTATATTATTCTTTTATTCTTAAGTACCTATATTGACTATTTCTTTAGCTTAAATTTCACCTCATCGAATAATCAATTTAAAAAAAAAATAGGTATTGTCCTTAGTCTTCTTCTAAATTTTGGATTACTATTTTCTTTTAAATATTACAATTTTTTTATTGAAGGATTGAATCAAATTATCTCAACTTTCACAAGTTATCCTAATATATTACCCCATAACTCTTTCTTATTGCCGCTTGGAATAAGTTTTTATACCTTTCAAACTGTTTCCTACTCGATTGATGTATATCGGGGAAAAATAGAGGTGGAAAAGAGCCTCGGGAAGTTTGCATTGTACGTTTCATTTTTCCCCCAGCTAGTCGCAGGACCAATTGAACGAGCGAGTGACTTATTACCTCAAATAAATGAACAGAAAAAGTCTTTAAATTTTCATGCTTTATTAGAGGGGACAAAATTAATTTTATGGGGACTGTTTTTAAAAGTAGTCGTTGCAGACAATTTAGCGGACCTTGTGAATGCTAAATTTAATAGTGTTCAATCACAATCTGGAGGAGGCCTTTTTTTTGCTTTGTTTTTATTTGCTTTTCAATTATACTCTGATTTTAATGGATACTCAAAGATGGCTTGTGGACTTGCTCAATTGCTTGGATTTAAATTGATGAATAATTTTAACTACCCATTTATATCATCTTCATTCAATGAATTTTGGAAAAGATGGCATATTTCTCTTTCTCAATGGATTAGAGACTACGTTTTCTTCCCTTTGGGCGGAACTAAAGGAAATTCAATTACGACAATTCGAAATATCTTAATTACCTTTTTTATCATCGGAATTTGGCATGGAGCATCTGTAAATTATATTTTATGGGGAATTTTAAGTGGACTTTTACTGATTAGTGAATTTATCTTGAACAAATTTTTGATTAAAGGTGTCGAATGGATTAAAAAAATAAAAGTTTTGAAAATAGGACTAGTTTTCTCTCTGTTTTGCCTTTCTATTGTTCCAATTAGATCAATTACTTTTAATGATAGTTTAATTGTTTATGAAAAAATATTTAATTCAAAATTATTTGATATCTATTTTTGGTTCGCCGATAATCGATACCATCCAGGTCTATTAGGACTTTATATTTTGATATTTATTGAATTATGGTTTGGATTAAAAATTAATTCAAAATTCAACATAAAAAATAAATTAACGCTCTTCTCATTCTATATACTTATCTTTTTTATGATTCTACTTTTAGGAAGAGATTCTGGGGCTCAATTTATTTATTTTCAGTTCTGATGAGAAAAAAAATCAAATATATTATCCTAACCATTGTTTTTATATTTTGTATCGATCAAATTTTGAGTATTTACCTTTCCTCAGTCTACGAAAAAAATTTTTGTACCCATGCAGGCGGCGATTTGAACGCATATTTAAAAGGAAAACCAAAAGATATTGTTTTAGTAGGTTCTTCCAGAGTATATTCAATGATAAACCCAGATTTGCTTGGGAAAAGTGCAGTTAACATTTCAAAACCTGCCAAACATCTATATTATAACATTGCTGTTGTTAATTTAATGCATCAGTATAAAAAAATGCCGAAAAAGATGTTGATATTCAATTTGGAAGTTGAGGATATTTATCAAAATAACAAGAAAAGATTAATTGAAGATGTTAGTTATCTCAAGTATTACTATTATTCAAATGATATGATTCGCAGTATTATAAATAAAAGAGGTGCTTTAGAGAAATATAAATACCTTTTTTCGTCCTATCGTTTCAATGGAGAAAATTTCACAATTGTTACCAACCCATTTCAAAAAATTTGTACAACCTCAAAGAATGGTTTTATTCCTTTCATCAAAAGCGATGGCGATAGTTTGCGATTGTGCAATGGTATTAAAGAAATGAAAGCAATAAAACTTTCGGGAATTAATTCCGAATTCTTCATAAAATTGAACCATTTAAAAAAACTGTGTAAATTAAATAATATTCAATTAGTTGTAATAAATGGTCCCAACTATTTTTTACCAAAATTATTTAAAAAAGGGTCGCTAATGATTCAAAAATATTGCACAATCAACAACATTAAATACATTGATTTCAGTTTGAAGTATAGTTATTTATTTAAAAAATCTAATTTATGGTATGATCATATTCACCTTAATAATATCGGCGCTGAAAAATACACTCTATTGCTAAAAAAAGAACTAAAGATTTAAAAAAATCGACAACTAAAAATTGCAGTATCGTCCACTAAATTAAGATCACCTCGCCACTCATCCAGTTTCGAGAAAATCAAATTATT
>JBEDAD010000330.1:0-13631 GCA_041177985.1 Bacteroidota bacterium
ACCGTTGCCAAAATTATCAGTGTCCAAATTACTGCTGATAAGCCACCAAAGATTAAATCTTTTGAGAAATTTGTCCCGTTTCCTGTAATAGCCTGAAATACATAAAGAGGGGAAGTACCGATATCTCCAAATACAATACCGATTGTTATCAAGACGCCACCAAGTGTCGTTTTATGTGAATTTAATGACATAAAATAAAAATTTCGGTAAATGTAATTGAAATCCTAAGAACGGGAGTGTTTGAAACAAAAAAAGTCCGCTAATTAGCGGACTTTTTACTATATAGAGTTAAAATAATTTATTTATTCACTGCATCACAAACCGCCTTGAAAGCTTCAGGGTGGTTCATAGCTAAATCTGCAAGAACCTTACGGTTCAATTCAACGCCATTTTTATGCACTGCTCCCATAAATTGAGAATAGCTCATTCCGTGCTGACGTGCACCTGCGTTGATACGCGCGATCCACAAAGAACGGAAGTTTCTTTTCTTTTGCTTACGACCTTCATAAGCATAATTTAAACCTTTTTCTACTGCATTTTTTGCAACAGTCCAAACATTTTTTCGGCGACCAAAGTAACCTTTGGCAAGCTTCATCAAGTTTTTTCTACGAGCTCTTGATGCTACGTGATTTACTGATCTTGGCATAATTTTACGTTTTTTGATAAGGAGTGCAACTTTATTTCAGAAGACTTAGTTACTCGTTACCGGGTTAAACAATGTTAAACCTAATTGTACTTTTCGTCTGTTAAAAACAGATTACTTCATGCACAATTGCAATTTAATATTCGACTCATCTGCTTTGTGAACCAAACCATCTGCTGTCAAATTTCTCTTACGCTTAGTCGACTTCTTAGTTAAGATGTGACTTTTAAAAGCGTGTTTTCTCTTAATTTTACCGCTTCCAGTGATTGTGAATCTCTTCTTTGCACTGGATTTAGTTTTCATTTTTGGCATCTCTCTTCGTTTTTAAACGTTACCTCTATATAGCATCTTTAGGGATTTGGTATTCAGGATTTGGTGTTCCAAATTCCGTGTTCCAAACTCCAAATTATTTATTTTTTTTTTCGGGTTGATCATGATAATCATTCTCTTCCCTTCCAACTTTGGTAATTGTTCTACTGCACCGATATCTGCTAATTCTTGTGCAAATTTCAACAATAGAATTTCACCTCTGTCTTTAAACACAATCGTACGACCTCGGAAAAACACGTATGCTTTTACCTTTGAACCTTCTTCCAGGAATTTGCGAGCATGCGCTAATTTGAACTGAAAATCATGGTCGTCTGTATTCGGTCCAAAACGAATTTCTTTCAAAACAATTTTACTTTGCTTCGCCTTCAATTCTTTTTGTTTTCTTTTTTGGTTGTATAAGAACTTGCGGTAGTCCATGATCTTACAAACCGGAGGAACAGCATTTGGGGAAATTTCAACCAAATCCAAGTCTTGTTCTTCTGCCATTTTAATAGCATCAGAAGTTGTCATTACTTTAGGTTCTTCTCCTTCAATTACCAAACGAATTTCGCGAGATAGAATTTTCTCGTTTATTTTGTGTTGGTCTGCTTCCTCTCTTTTTACAAAAGGTTTTCTTGTGTTTTTTCTCATTTAATCAATTAAACATTAGATGATAACTCATCTTCAATCGTTTTTTGTACTAGCTCGGTAAATTTTTCAATTCCCATCGAACCTTTATCTCCCTCTGTGCGCTGCCGAACAGAAACCTCATTATTTTCCGCTTCTTTTTCACCAACGATAAGCATAAATGGGATTTTTTTCATCTCTGCCTCGCGAATTTTTTTACCGATCTTTTCATTTCGGTCATCAACGAAGCCGCGAATATCGTAATTATTTAGCAATTCTGAAAGTTTTTCTGCATACGCATTGTATTTATCCGAAATTGGTAAAATTGCATATTGCTCCGTCGCCAACCATAAAGGAAAATCTCCAGCACAATGCTCTAGTAAAACAGCTACAAATCGTTCCATCGAACCAAATGGTGCGCGGTGAATCATTACTGGGCGGTGTTTTTGGTTATCGGAACCGGTATATTCCAACTCGAAACGTTCCGGTAAATTATAATCCACTTGAATTGTTCCCAATTGCCATTCGCGTCCGAGTGCGTCCTCTACCATGAAATCCAATTTGGGACCGTAGAATGCCGCTTCGCCATATTCAATAACGGTAGTCAGTTCTTTTTCAGCTGCTGCTTCAATAATCGCATTTTCAGCCTTTTCCCAATTTTCATCGCTTCCGATATATTTGGAAGGATTTGTTTTATCTCTGAGCGAAATTTGCGCTTTGAAATTGGTAAAGGATAAGGTTTTAAATATGTATAAAACCAAGTCAATTACTTTTTTAAATTCATCTTTCACCTGATCCTGTGAACAGAAAATATGCGCATCGTCTTGCGTAAATCCACGAACCCGGGTTAAACCGTGTAATTCTCCCGATTGTTCATATCTGTAAACCGTTCCAAATTCCGCAAAACGAACCGGTAATTCTTTGTATGAGCGCGGTCGTGCTTTAAAAATTTCGCAATGGTGCGGACAATTCATTGGTTTCAACAAAAACTCTTCGCCTTCATCTGGCGTGCGAATCGGCTGAAATGAATCTGCGCCATATTTAGCGTAATGTCCAGATGTAACGTATAATTCCTTGCTTCCAATATGTGGCGTAATCACTTGATCATACCCACCTTTTCGTTGTGCTTTTTTCAAGAAATTTTCCAATCTCTCGCGTAAAGCCGCACCTTTCGGAAGCCACAAAGGTAAACCTTGTCCAACGCGTTGGGAAAATGTAAACAATTCTAACTCTTTTCCAAGTCTTCGGTGATCGCGGCGTTTTGCTTCTTCAACTTTCTCCAAATATTCGGTTAATTCCGCTTGTTTTGGAAAGGTAATTCCGTAAATACGTGTTAATTGTTTATTCTTTTCGTCGCCTTTCCAATATGCTCCTGCTATAGAAGTTAATTTCACCGCTTTTATGAATCCAGTATCTGGAATATGCGGTCCTCGGCAAAGATCCGTGAAATTTCCTTGTGTATAAAACGTAATCGTTCCATCTTCCAAACCTTCCAATAATTCTAATTTATACGGGTCGGCTTTATCCGTAAAATAAGCAATAGCGTCTGATTTTGAAATTTCCTGTCGCACAAATGAATTTCTCTCTTTCGCAAGTTCTTTCATTTTTTGCTCGATCTTTTCCAAATCTTTTTCGGAAATGGAATACTCCATTAAATCAATATCGTAGTAGAAACCATTTGCAACGGGCGGACCTATTGCCAATTTGATTCCCGGGAAGTGAAATTCCAATGCTTCCGCCATAATATGTGCGGAGGAATGCCACATGGTTGATTTCCCTTCTTTATCGTTCCAGGTCAGTAATTGCAAGGTACAATCGTTCAATAATGCGCGATTTGCGTCAATTACCTGCCCGTCCACTTTAGCGGCAAGTACATTTCGAGCAAGTCCTTCAGAAATACTTTTTGCGACATCCAATGCGGTTGTTGCTTTCTCGTATTGCTTGATGGATCCATCCGGAAGTGTTACATTAATCATGTGTCAATAAAATTTTGCAAACAAAGATAGTTATTCGATTAAATTTAAAGCCTATAAAAACCGAATTAACAATGAATCTAGGATATAATTCAGTGGTTTTTTTATAAAATCACAAAAAAATGCTAATTTGCAGTGCATATGCATAACCAATCGACAACTAACTTTCCTTTTTATCGCCAACCTTTCGGGCTGTTGACAATTAGTCTTGTTATTGGAATTTTAATCGGTTTTGAATACAAAGAATCCAACATTCTGCTGCCTTTATTTGCACTTACCGTCCTTGCAAGCGCACTTATTCTATCCATTCGAAATGCATTCAATAATGGGAAATTTCTTCTAATTACGGCATTGATTTTCATGTTGATTGGCATGTTTCATGTGCAAAACAAAATACATGTTGGAAATGAATTTGGCATAGAAAACGTTTATCAAAAAGGCGATGTTGTGCTTGTACGGTTAACAGAAGTAGGTCCGTCAGACAAAGAATGGAAAAAAATGACGGGCGAAATAAAGCGCATCTATAAAAATGAAACTTCTTTTCGGGTGGATGAATCTATTTTATTGTTCATTCAAGGAATAAATTCAAACCATAAAAAAGGCGATGAGCTTCTTGTTTCTTCGGAATTAAGTCCGATAAAAAACACTGGAAACCCGGGCGAATTCGATGCCGCAAACTATTGGAATAAAAAAGGATTCAATTATCTTTCCTTCGTTGGCGAGGAAAATTACCGCGTATTGCGCCATTACAAGCAGAATTGGCTGGAGAATAGCCTAAGCGTTTTACAAACTTATCTCAGTAAATCACTTGAGGATAATTTGCGGGGAAATGAATTGGCAATTGCACAAGCGTTGATATTAGGTGACAAATCTTTGTTAGCTGCTGAAACAAGAAATAGTTTTTCGAACACTGGCGCGATGCATGTTTTGGCAGTTTCGGGCTTACACATCGGACTGATTATGCAATTATTGTTGGTTGTTTTAAGTCAATTCTCCTCCTTCCTTTCCAAAAAATATGCTGTTTTTATCGTAGTTGTCATTCTTTGGATTTATGCTATTGTGACAGGACTTTCACCCTCTGTGATTCGCGCTGTTTTTATGTTTTCAGTTTTGTTTATTTCCCAGGTAAGCGGAAAACAATACGACGCAATGAATGTGCTTTTCTTCACCGCATTTGTGCTTTTATTGCTCAATCCTTTGACGTTATTTGACATCGGTTTTCAATTATCCTTTCTCGCAATGGTTGGGATATTTTTATTTTATAAACCGATTGAAAAATTGATTTTTGTTAAGAATAAAGTACTTCAAAAAGTTTGGCAGGGAACAGCTATAGGATTTGGCGCGCAGCTCATGACAACACCAATTTCCTTATATTATTTTCACCAGTTTCCAAATTACTTTGTATTGACAAATATTGGATTAATGGCAACATCGGGCTTAATTTTAGGCTTGGGAATTTTCATTTTCACGATAAGCTGGTGGCAACTTGGAGCTGGAATAGTCGGCGCAGCGCTTTCCTTGATTATTTTCATTTCCTTCGTATTCATTGAATGGGTGGAAAAATTACCCGGAGGATTGGCTCAAGGATTCGAGTTGCCCTTTTCTATGGTTTTTGGAATGAGCGTTTTAGTGCTGTTGCTTTTTCTGGTAATTCGAAAAACGTCGCATAAAATAATAGCGTATTCCTTTGGTTTAGGAATGTTGATAATGCTGGTGTACAACCGAAATCAAAATTTAAATCGGGAAGAAATATGCGTTTTCAATGCGCGGCAAGTGATTGTAACGATTCGGAAAAATCAGGAATTGTTCTGTTTTTACCAAGCTAAAAAAGAAGATGTTGTAAAAGTGAAATACGTTGTGGAAGCCTATTTAAAATTACATCCTGGAAAGGTGCGCTATTTTTCAATGGAGAAGAAAAACTGGCACATTCAATCTAAAACAACCGAAATTCAGACCAGAAAAATGGATAATAATTTCGTTGTTTCTCTAAATAAAAAAGATTATTTCATTTACTTAAACGACTACTCGAAACCAAGCGAATTAGTTAAATCTTCGCAACTCACGTTGATCGGCATGCCCTGGATCGATTCAAAGGTGGATCATTCGTTGCAAGATGGTGCGTTTGTGAGGGGGTTGTGATGTATTGCGGTTTTTTTTGAACCATATAAGGTAAATAAGAAAACAGAAGACATGGTTTGTGTTTTTGAACCATATAAGGCACATAAGATCACATAAGTTTATTTTTTTCTTATGTATTCTTATGTCCCTTATATGGTTCCATTTATTTATGTTTCCTTAAATTTCATTTACTATTGCTTCACAAATTGCTGAAATTCCACATTAGTTCCTGAAACTACTTTTATAAAATAAGTGCCTACCTGCAAATCAATTATGTTAACAATTGGGTTGAAAGAATAATAAAAGGAGGAATGTACTTTTCTTCCTTGTAAATCAACGATTTCAATATTATCTATCATGGACTTGCAATTAATTGTTATAAAATCATTGGAAGGATTGGGATAAATTGAGAAATTAATCTCCTTTTCTTTCTCCAACAAAGAAAGCCATCCCGGACTATTTGGAGTCAAAAGGGTGTGCAAATAATTAAAATCTGCAACCCAAAGATTGCCTAACGTATCAATTTCGAAACTTAAAAAAGTGGAAAAATCTATTGGACTATTGGAAGCATTAAAAATATTTGTCCAAGTATCACCCTCCAATTTAGCAAGAGCAAAAGGATTGTTATTTATATCTCCAAAAACTGCCCACAAACTATCCTCCGCATCAAATTCCATTTCCAATACATTTGGACTTGGCATGTTGAAAGTATTATTTGGCGTAATTGTATCTAAAAAATCATAATTGTATGCATAACTTATACCTTTCGTACCGCCAACATAAAATGTATCTGTATTTCTAGAAAACTTGGTGTCATTGTATACATACCATAAATACTGAGGATCCGAAGTTAAATTTATCGTAGTGTTAGTAGATTGGATATACTGATATATAACCGACCCCCCATTATTTCCATATACAAATATACCCTTAGCATCAATCTCAGTAAAATTCTTACTAAAACTCTCAACCGTTCCATTGTAGAACTTTCTAAAACCACTGAGATCCGCCATAGTTACATACACTGTGTCAAGGTTACTTGTCATGTTACGATAATCTTCAAAACTAGCATTAATTAAAGTTGAAGAGTAACCCGTAAAAGAATGAAAACCATACAAATTGATATTGTAAAATATATCAGTCGGAGTAAATGCAAATTGCAAATTGTCATTAGGCCAAAGTGTGCCGAAATCATCACTATCGAAATTTAGAAATGTACCATTGTTTTCAATCACCGCAACTTTAGTATCTTGGATTAACCATAAGGAATTGTTGTATGGGTTAATTTGAAAACTACGTGTTGGCGCGGTTTCAAAAGAACCAACCTTATGGATTGACTGCCATGTTTGAGCTTCAACATTGTTTATCCAAAACACAGCAAGAACGATTAATAATTTTAGTATTCTCATAATTTTATTAATTTAAGTATTCTGCTGTTTTTCTCATCTGAACATTTCACAAAATATGCCCCTTTTTGATAATTAGAGATGTCTATATTTAGTTGTTTTACATTAGGATTTTTTGAAAAAAGCAATTTCCCGTTCAAATCAAAAATTTCAACTTTTGAGATTATTTGATTTTCAGCTCCTTTTATTGTGATAGACTCATTTGAGGGATTAGGGTATAAAATAAAGTCAGTTTGGTTAGTTCTCAAATCATTTACTCCTAAATCATAATTATCATCATATAAAGGATTTAATGAATCACATGGGAAATCGTATAAGGCTGTTAATGAAGTATCAGTAATATAAATGGAAAAAAGCATTTTGGCAGTATCAGAAATAGGATCTATAGGAAGCCAAGCATCAATTGGAAATAAAGGATCTATTATAATGTTATCTTCATCAATATAACGAGCAATAAAATGATAATAATATCCTTGTGTTTTCACTTGAAAAAGAACGGAATCAACTGAAACTAATTCTTCATAAGGCATCATGTCAAATTCATCAAATTCATATTGAATTCCTATTGCCGGACCAGCCCAAGTGGCTATGGTATCCTCATAAAAACCAATTGAATTACTGGCACTTGGTCGAAGCCAAACATCAATGAGGTTGGTACTCGGTAACATGTATTCTGCAAAAGAATAGGTGTTTTGCACTAAAACACGTTCAACTTGGCAGAATCTTTGATTTTCTAAAGGGATAGAACGGGATATCGGACCCCATCCATCTGCAACAAATGCATTCATATATGAAAGTGCTATCGTATCAATGCTAATTACATTAAAGGAAATCAAACTATCTGGATGAATTATTTGTTTCGTCGGGTTTTCTATCATTTGCAATGCCTTATATGCATCCAGTCTTCCCCATCCTGTTATTTCATCATAACCTGGACCATATAAATTGGATGCCGAGTGTTCCAAAATATACTCAACATCTTCTACTGAAAGATTTCTGTTGCTATAACAGTCTTTGTTGTAATGACTTAATAACAACGCAACCACTCCTGAAACATGAGGTGCAGCAGCAGATGTACCATTGAATTTTACATACGGATAACCTTGTGTATTTGAATTAATTACATGAGTAGAAAAGACTATTGAATCTGAACCGGGAGCAATTAAATCCATGTTTCCGCCATACATTGACCAATATGCGCCTTGCGCCTCCTGATAACTTTGATTTAATCCATTTTGAACCGTTACCCCATCATAGCCAGAAGCACCAACTGAAATTATCCAATTATCCGGAAAAGATTGCGGGTAAACATTGTCTATTATTGTTGGATCCAAACTTGGTGAAAAATGCTGACTGTTCCCACGGGCAACAACATTAATGACCCCATTTTTTAATGAGAATAAATACGCTTCACGACAAAGAACACAAACTGGTGAATAGGCAACGGTCGAATCATTAATATCTTTTAAGGTAGATTTTGTCCCACCGTTACCATTTCCGTTTCCTCCACCATTTCCATTTCCGTTTCCTCCACAATTACCATCATCATCGTCATCATCATCATCATCGTCATCATCATCGTCGTCGTCGTCGTCGTCACCGCCACCCGTGGGATCTTGAGGAATAGGACCATCTGTTTTAATGATATAAGAATGGTTCCCAATATTAATACCGAATCCAGGCGTATGATCAAAATAAGGATCTGATCCATAATAGTTATTTGGAGAATTTGGGTAATCCCAATAAGTATTAACCGAACGTGCCGCATCTACAACACTTGCACAAATAAATGAAGCAAGTCCCTGATTAAAAAAATTGAATCTAAAATCAAATAAAGAACATCCTGAACCTACTGTTGTGTCACCTCCGGCTATACCTGCAATACCAGTAATATTATCCCTCTTTGCTCCAATTATCCCTGCAACCGGTGTTCCATGAACCTTGGTATCTTCTCCCCATCCATAGTAGGTACTGTTATCCGGATCAAAATATGCTCCTCCAAAAACAACTTCTAAATCCGGATGCAATGTATCAATTCCAGAATCGTGAATACCAACTTTTACAAACGATTTTCCTGTTTCAATTGTCCATGCATTTTCAATATTTATTCCTGCATTTAGATGTAAAGCGGAGCCGTTAAGTGAAATTTGTTTGTGATATAAAGTGTCACTTGCCGTATAGGCCGGAAAATCATAATGACAATATTCAATTAAACGAGTTGAAGAACTCAAATCATTCATGAATCTAATTAAATCAATGTCTTTGGGAACACTCATTGTAAATGTTGCCCAAAAAGGGGGAATAGTTACCTTTTTACCTGAACGGGAAATTGATATTGTGTCATAAGTATTTAAAAATGGAAATATTTTCATTACTTGAAAATCAGAAATTCCCGGGTAAAGTACTTCAAACTTTTTCATTGGGTCTTTTGCCCTTTCATTGAGAATCTTTCCAAAAGATGTTTTATTAATTGAGTGGTTGTTAATTAGTTCAAAATCCAAACATGAATAATTAATCTTAACAATAATTTGGTTGTATGAATTAGAATTATTTCCTTGGGCAAAAATCACCCCCCCAATAAAATTATAGCTAGAAATGAAGTAGTTAGTAGATTTTTCATGTGTAAGCAGTAAATTAGTTTAGTCAATGTTACAAAAAAATAATTAAACAAAAAAAGTTTTTTTTGAACGACCTAATTGAAATAAGAAAATATAAGATTTGCTCGTTGTTTTTTTTATTGAACCATATAAGAAATATAAGGGCAAATAAGATATGGTTTGTGTTTTTGAGCCACTCTTCGACACGCTAAGAAAAGGAATGAGGTTTACTCTCCAAGGTTTTAACCATATAAGGCACAAGGTCACATAAGTTTATTTTTTCCTTATGTTTTCTTATGTCCCTTATATGTTTCCATTTATTTTAAGCCTTAGCTCTTGGGTTTGCAAATGCTTTTACATCTTCACCATTAATCTCGTTGCCACAAAGAATAATTAAGCGTTCAATGATATTGCGCAATTCACGGATATTTCCAGACCAATCTGTTTGTTTTAGAGCTTCCAATGCGTCTTCTGTAAAGGATTTGCGGGGAACACCGTGTTCGGCACACACCATTGTCATAAAATGATCCGCCAGTAATGGAATGTCATCGCGACGCTCATTCAAAGATGGTACATGAATTAAAATAACAGCTAAACGGTGGTACAAATCTTCCCGGAAACGTCCAGCTTCAATTTCTTTGCGTAAATCCTTATTTGTAGCTGCTAATACGCGGCAATCTACTTTGATATCGCGCTCTCCTCCTACTCGTTGGATCACATTTTCTTGTAGCGCTCGCAATACTTTTGCTTGTGCACTTGCAGACATATCACCAATTTCATCCAAGAACAATGTTCCACCAGATGCCAACTCAAATTTTCCTTTTTTGTCTTTTACAGCAGAAGTAAACGCGCCTTTTTCGTGACCAAACAATTCGCTTTCAATCAATTCGGAGGGAATAGCGGCACAATTCACTTCAATAAATTGCATTTTTCTACGGTTCGAATTGTCGTGTAGGGAGCGAGCTACTAATTCTTTCCCAGTTCCATTTTCACCCGTAATCAAAACACGTGCATCGGAAGGAGCAACTTTTTCGATCATTTCTTTGATCTTAATGACACCAACTGTTTCTCCAATTATTGAACTTCCCTTGAAACGCTTAACGGTTGTTTTCAATTGCTTGGTTTCTTCGACTAATCCTGCTTTTTCTCTCGCATTGCGAATGGTTACCAAAATACGGTTCAAATCCAATGGTTTTTCAATAAAATCAAAAGCACCTTTTTTGATCGCTTGTACCGCTGTGTCGATGTTTCCATGTCCACTAATCATAATAACAGGCGTTTCCACTTTTGATTTGAGTAATTCATCCAGCACTTCCATGCCATCCATCATAGGCATTTTGATATCGCAAAAAATAATATCGAACGATGCAGCAAGCGCTTTCTCCAAACCTTCTTTTCCGTTTTCCGCTTCTTCAACTGTAAACTCCTCAAATTCTAGAATTTCACGCATTGCTCTTCGGATTGCTCTTTCGTCGTCGATAATTAAAATTTTTCCCATGCTGTTTTTATTTGGGCTAAAGATACGAATGAATTTGGGAAAAAGAATTCAGGATTTAGGATTCGGGATTTGGGATTATCTCCTTTCGGTCGATGCTGCCTGCGGCGGTTGGGATTCGGGATTTGGGATTTGGGATTTGGGATTCGGGATTCGGGATTCGGGATTCGGGAAATAAACTTTCATTATTATTTGAAAGTTTAGAAATTTATACTACATTTGACTTATGGAATTAAAAGAAGCATCGGATAAATTCATTCAAAACTGGGCACAACTCGGCACGAACTGGGGCATCAACAAAACGATGGCGCAAATACATGCATTGCTTTTAATTTCTACGCATTCTCTTTCTGCTGAAGAAATAATGGAAAAACTACTTATTTCAAGGGGAAATACGAATATGAATGTTCGCGCACTTATCGATTGGGGTTTGGTTTACCGAGAATATAAAATCGGAGAGCGTATGGAATTTTTTCGTGCAGAAAAAGACATCAATAAAGTTGGGAGGTGCATTGCGCGCGAACGCAGAAAAAGAGAAATCGAACCTGTCATCAACTTGCTTAAAGAACTTTCTAGTGAAAAATTGGAGAATAGCCCAGAAGCGAAAGAATTTACCAAAGTAACAAAAGACATTCAAGAATTTTCTACAACAATAGATGGATTTCTTGAGAAATTTAGCAAAACCGATGAGAATTGGTTTTACGCAATCCTGCTTAAATTAATGAAATAATTTTTTTTACTAATAACTTTCAAATATTTCAGAAACTATGAAACAATTAAAAACAAAAAAACTACTTCAAATCGACATTTCGGTACAAGTTTCGATTCTTATTTTCACCTTTTTCGCCATTGTAGCAAATGAGCTAGGATACGCCTTTATGCTTTTTTACTTCGTGCTTGGAGGATATCAGTTGCTAAGTTTTGTGCTGCATTACCTGATCAGAAAAAAGAGAAACGGAAATACTGCCGTTTATGCCAAACTTATTTTCACTGTAGTTATTGGTTTTGTGATTTGTATTCTGCTTCAATTTATTCCACAACTTGAGTTTATGCCTATATTTCTCTATTTAGTAATTCTTTTATTTCTGGGGCCTTTTCTTGCACTTTATTACTTGATTATATCTGTAATTGATTTACAAGAAATTAAAAAACAACTTCTAAATGCCAACTAAAATGGAAACAAAAAAAGTAGTAATCGCAGGAGGAACAGGATTTATAGGTTCTTATCTAGCTGAACGTTTCGCCGAGAAAGGATATTCCGTTCAAATCATTTCCAGGTCCAAAAAACACCTACATTGGAAAGAAACTGAAAAAGTTATAGAAGCAATTTCTGGTGCAGAACTGCTACTAAACTTCACCGGTAAATCTGTGGATTGTCGTTATAATTATAAAAACAAATGGAAGATTTTAACCTCCAGGACGGAAAGTACGTTGCTCTTACACAAACTTGTTGCAGCGTGCCCTATTCCTCCAAAAATGTGGTTTAACTCTAGTACTGCAACGATTTACCGCCATTCGGAAGACCGACCGATGACGGAAAATGAGGGGGAAATTGGTTCAGGTTTTTCTGTTCATGTTGCAGAAAGCTGGGAAAATGCTTTTTTTTCAAAAGAACTGGCACATACCAAACAAATTGCGCTTCGTATTGCAATCGTTTTAGGTAAAGGCGGTGCGCTTGTTCCGTTAAAAGCCTTAACCAAATTTGGATTTGGCGGAAAACAGGGTGCTGGAAATCAAATGGTAAGTTGGATACATATTGAAGATCTTTATGAAAGTATCTATTTTTTGCAACACCTAGAAAACCCTGCTAAAATCTATAATTGTTCTGCGCCAAATCCAATAAGAAATGATTTATTTATGCGAGAGTTGCGCACCTCGATGCACGTTCCTTTTGGAATTCCTTTATCAAAGAGACTTTTGGAGTTTGGCGCATTTTTTATTCGAACCGAACCAGAAATGATTTTAAAAAGTCGTTGGGTGCTACCGGAACGATTAGTAGAAGCTGGTTTTGAATTTAAATACAAAGAAATAACCGAGGTATTAACCGATTTGAAAACGTAACACTATCAACACTTTTCGAATTGGTGAGTTTCT
Source organism: Bacteroidota bacterium (assembly GCA_041177985.1). Lineage (GTDB taxonomy): Bacteria > Bacteroidota > Bacteroidia > Flavobacteriales_D > Crocinitomicaceae > M0103. The sequence continues at coordinate 13,263 of JBEDAD010000330.1, forward strand.
ATTTTAGGCAAATGCTCCTTCTTTCAAGGAACATGGCGAAATAAAAACTCTTTTGATGTTTAATTGCTCCAAAACCCATTGTGTTTTCACAGCTGCAATTGGCGCCATTTTCTTTCGTATTGGAATAATCCAGTCGTTTTGATCGCGTTCAAATTGTGTTGAATTAATAATTGAAACCAAGCATTCTTGCAAGTGTTCCAATGAAATTTCCATGGCTTCAATTTTCTCTGGAAACGGCTCGTTGTGAATCAATTCGTAAAATGTTTCAAAACTTCCTGCCGCACCAACTAGAATATGCTCTTGTTTTCCAACAAAAAAACCATTGGCATTTTCGTCGAGCCAATTTTTAATCCGTTCCACATCTTCTTG
>JBEDAD010000331.1:0-4018 GCA_041177985.1 Bacteroidota bacterium
TTTTTCATTAACTTTCCTTCCATGTTTTTAATCTTTACAGATGTTATTTTCATTTGCGCATTTAAACCATCTAATGTGATTTCATTCGTTGCCGGATTAGGGTGAATAGAAATCGGGTTTAGGATTGCCTCAACAACACCAGCTTGTCCAACGATAATTTTATATCCAACAAATTGATATGGTGCTGTCGATGGAAATCCAAGCACAGAAATACTTCCCGTTACATCAATTGAAATATCGTATGTCCCTGGCGTTGTGCATGTTCCAGAAATTAATGCACATCCAACAGATCCTCCAGCAAAAACGCAAGACGCAATGTTGCACGCATAACTTAATCCCGCTGGCAATCCAGTTACAGCATCCACCGTAAAACTAATTATTGATGACCCAGTTAAAAGCGGTACAACAACTCCTGCGTCTGTTGGAACTTTAAATTGTAATTCTTGTGTATACGGAACACCAACTGCAGCAGCAGCAAAATTAATTACAGTATCTGGCCACGCACCGAATGTAGAATCAGCATAATTTGGCGCTGGAGCGGTAATGTCTGGCATGCATTGTGCTGTTGCATTTGTTAATCCAAAACTAACAATGGAAATAACGAGTAATAGGTTCTTCATATTTAAAAGTTTAATAGTTAATACAAGCAAAGCTACTAAAAATTATAATTACTTTTTCAAGCACTGGTTTGTCGTTTAGTACCTTAAAGTGAAACTGTGTGTAAGGAATCTGCATCTTAAATTTTCGAATTGATTGTTTCTTATTATTTTTAGCCCCTAAAGGAATTTCAATGCAATCAAAGTTACCTCACGTCGGAACTACTATCTTCACGGTCATGTCAAATTTGGCAAACACACACAATGCCATAAATCTCTCGCAGGGATTTCCTAATTTTCCTGTGGATGAAAAATTGACTGATATTGTGCAGAGGATTGCAAAATATCCCGTTCATCAATATTTACCCATGGCCGGATATCCGCCATTAATGGATAAAATAAGCAAATCTATTTTACGCTGTTATGGGAGAAGTGTTGTTCCAGAAACGGAAATATTGGTAACGGCAGGAGCTACTCAAGCTATTTTTGCAAGCATTCAAGCATTGGTGAATAAAGACGAAGAGGTAATTATTTTAGATCCAAGCTACGATTGTTATGAACCGCCAATTCTGCTCACGGGCGCAAAATCCATACGCATTCCCTTAACGGATGATTTTATGCCAGATTGGGAAAAAATCGAAGCGGCGATGACGCCAAAAACGAGAATGTTGATTATTAATAATCCACACAATCCTTCTGGCAAAACCTTGAACGAACAGGACTTTATACAACTGGAGAAAGTGCTGGAGAAATTTCCAAATGTTGTCCTTTTATCTGATGAGGTATACGAATTTATTACATTTGAAAAAAGCCATTTTTCCGTTAACTTAAATGAAAATTTGCGAAAAAAAAGCATAATTGTTTCTTCTTTTGGAAAAACGTTTCACATTACCGGTTGGAAAGTTGGGTATTTGGTGGCTCCGGAAAACCTATTAATCGAGATCAAAAAAGTACACCAATTTCTTGTTTTCTCGGTCAATAGTATTGCCCAAGTTGCATTGAGTGAATACTTAGATCAGGTAGACGTGTTGCAATTGGGAAGTTTTTACCAGGAAAAAAGAGATTTATTCCGCAGCCTTTTAACTACTAGCAGATTTGATTTGTTGCCATCGGAAGGCTCGTATTTTCAAGTTGCATCTTTTGCAAACATCTCCGAATTGTCCGATGTGGATTTTTGTGTTAATTTAGTGAAGGAACATGGTGTTGCAGCAATACCATTATCTGTTTTCAATGCAAATGGACGGGATCAAAAATTAATTCGTTTCTGTTTTGCAAAGGATTCCGAAACACTTAAAAGCGCCGCAGAAAGATTATGCAAGATTTAAAAGTAGCTTTGGTTCAGGCCAACCAAGTTTGGGAAAATAAACAAGAAAATTTAAATCATTTTTCAAAGATTATAGAAAATCTTGGCGCGGTAGATTTAATCCTTCTACCGGAGATGTTTCATACTGGATTTTCTATGCATGCGCAATTGCTTGCAGAAGAAGTAGAATCCTCTTTAGGAATTACATGGCTAAGAGAAACGGCAAAAAAACATTCCGCAGCGGTATATACTTCGCTCATTATAAAAGAAAATGAAAGGTTTTATAATAGAGGTGTTTTTGTTTTTCCAACGGGAGAGCTGAAGACCTATGACAAACGAAAATCATTTGGCTTGGCTGGGGAAGATGAAATCTATACAGCTGGCGAAAAAGAAAGCATTGTTAGGTACAAAGAATGGAATTTCCAACTGCAAATTTGCTACGATCTACGCTTTCCTGAAATCGTGCGCAATAGAATTTTACCGGAAGGAATTCCAGCATACGACGTTATTTTATATGTTGCAAATTGGCCAGAAAAAAGGAAGGAACATTGGAATACGCTCTTAAAAGCTAGGGCAATCGAAAATCAGGCGTATGTTTTGGGTGTAAATCGCGTGGGCTCGGATGATAATGGCCAGGTTTATTCTGGAAATAGTGTAGCAATTGATGCGTTGGGAAACAGTGTAATGTGCGAAGAAAACAATGAGGAAATTCTTTTTTATACCTTAAGAAAAGAACCCCATTTGTCGGTTTTACAGTCGCTTCCGTTTTTAAAAGATAGATAGATTTTCACGTTTTTACAAACATAAATCCAAAGCGTTTTGGCTGGTTTTATCCACCTTAGACTAGTATGTTAAACCCACATAATTAGTACAGCAAAAAATATGTTTAAATTTATTTAGTTATATTTGTTTCTAAACGTTAAAATAAATAACATGAAAAAAGTTTACATTGCGATTTTAGCAATTGGGTCTGTTTCTTTGGGTCATTCTCAAAAAGCTACTGAATCTGCTTTATTAGCGAATAAGAAATTTGCTACGGAGGTTATCGAATCTTCAAAAGCACCTGGAAATCTTGAAAAAGCAGGTGGAGACGTTATTTGGTCGGACAATTTTTCAACTGCTTCCAACTGGGTGATTGATAATGATGGTCAAACCGCTGCGGGGTACGGATGGGATATCGGCGCAACGGAGCAATCTTGGTATTTTACTTCTGTGATTAATTCCACTTCGGACGGAAATTTTGCAGAATTGAATAATGGTAATCCAACATCAAATCCAGCAACACAAGCTTTGGATGTTACTTACACAATTACAACTGCAGCACCAATTGATGTAAATACATTATCTGGAGGACCAAACAATTACATTTTAGAGTTCCAACAGTATGGCGCAAAATTCAACGATGCGCAAGAAATGTACATTAGTACAAATGGAACTACTTGGACTTTAGTAGGAAGTAATGCAGATATCGCAACATTGAGTCAAACAGGTGGATCTGCATATACAAATCCAACAGTGAAAACAATTAATTTATCTGGAGCTTTGCCTGGTGGAACAAATTCATTGTGGATTCGTTTCAGCTGGACAACAGCTTTCCCTTCTTCAGCAACAAATCCAAATGTTTGGGTAACTTACGGATGGATGATTGACGATGTACGAATTCTTGAGGCTTACTCAGACGAATTTAAAATGTCTGCAGTATTCTCTGGTGACGTTGTAAACAATTGGGATTATTATTCTACTCCTTTGGATCAGGTAATTTCAAGAACAGTTGGTATCGCAATTTCTAACGAAGGTGGTGTAGCGCAAGAAAAAGCAATCGGTTTAAACATTGATTTAGCTGGAACATCTGTTTATGCAGGTGTAGCAACTCCGGTAACATTGGCGCCAGGAGCTTCAGATACAGTTTGGTTTGATACGCAATTCCTTGCTTCAGCAACAGGATTGTATACTATTACAGCAACATTGCCAGCGGATCAGGTTTTGACTAACAATTCCCTTACAGAGAATTTTGAAATGACAAATTTCTTGTATGGTCAAAACCACCCACTAGGAACGGGAAAATTAAATTTCTCGGATGAGGCGGAAATTGGAATTGGAAATATTTATGAAATTCAAG
>JBEDAD010000332.1:0-13287 GCA_041177985.1 Bacteroidota bacterium
ACCGTTTCCATCAATTCCGTTAACCTTGTGTGGTAACTTTGAAGAATATATTCTCTCCAAGTCTTGTATTTGTGCATCCAATTCTCCATCATTTCAACCGGAATAAACAAAAGAAGAGAATCTTCCATACTTGTAGCTTTTATCTCGCTAGAAGTATGCCTAACGCAGCATTGAAGTGTCATGGCACAGGTATCACCTCCTTCGATATAATAAAGTAACAGTTCTTCTCCTGCATCATTTTCCCGAGAAACTTTAATGGATCCGCGCAATACAATCGGAATCATTTGCATGGTGTCACCAACATTTAAAATCACCTCATCCAATTGCACTTCCCGTAATTGTCCGACATGTATGATTTCCTCTAAAAGGGCATCCTCCAAAAGGTAGCCCAATGCATCATAAATGATTTGATTTTTGGTTTTGATCTCGTGCATCTTTATCGTATGTTATAAACATGTTTGCCCAAATTATTTTGGACAATGCGTAAAGATAAGGTGTCAAAACTAAAGTTGCAACAAGAATAATTCCGATTTGCCAACCAATCGAAATGCCTTTGAAAAATAAATTGAAGGAAGTCCAAAGTGTTACGAATAAAGCAACTGCTAAGGCATAAGCAACATACATTGCGCCATAGTAAAAACCAGGCTCTTTTGCATACCGTAAATTACAAACGGGGCATCTTTCATGAATTTCACCAGCTTTTGCTAAATTATACGGACGAGAAACAAGAAATTCACCTTCCTGACATTGTGGACACTTATTATTTAAGATACTGTATAATTTGCTGCCTTTTTTGAACATTTTTATTTCAAAATTACTACTTAAAACACGTTGCTAAAGTTACCAAAGTTACATTCATTTCTGATCGTGCATGTTCTTAACTTAGTTCCTAAAAAAATACAACCTTCCTAATTTAAGCGACTTTCATGACAAAAGTCATGTTTTGATTTGAATTTGGTCATACATTTTCAACACATCTAGTGTTTTCTTTGTAAGGTATAGTTTTGCCTTCAATGCCAACATTTTATTTAACGAAAAAGATATGTTAAAAATTGCGCCAACCACCGAACAACTAATGGGAGAATTTGAATTAAAAATTGCAGCGGACGCAAAAATTGAGGCGCGCGACTGGATGCCAGATGCTTATCGTGAAAATTTAATTCGTCAAATATCACAACATGCCCACTCCGAAGTCATTGGAATGCAGCCGGAAGGAAATTGGATAACCAGAGCACCTTCGTTACGCAGTAAAAAAATATTGCTCGCGAAAATTCAAGACGAAGGAGGTCATGGCTTGTATTTGTATAGCGCTGCAGAAACATTGGGTGTTAGCAGAGAAGAATTCATTGCTCTTTTACACGCTGGGAAAGCTAAATACGCATCTGTTTTCAATTATCCGGCATTAAACTGGGCTGACATGGGCGCTATTGGTTGGTTGGTTGATGGAGCCGCGATTACAAATCAAGTTTCATTGCAACGCACCTCTTACGGTCCTTACGCTAGAGCAATGGTTCGCATCTGCAAAGAAGAATCGTTTCACCAAAGACAAGGTTATGAAATTATGTGGCGCATGATGGAAGGAACAGAAGACCAACGCAAAATGGCGCAAGATGCTTTAAATCGCTGGTGGTATCCTGCATTGATGATGTTTGGTCCGCACGATTCCGATTCAACACATTCAAGTTTAGCCATGAAATGGAAAATAAAACGAGAATCGAACGACCAGCTTCGCGAAAAGTTTATTCAAAAAACGATACCTCAAGCGGAGTTGATTGGTCTTACCATTCCCGACCCCGCTCTAAAATTACAGCCGGATGGAACGTATTTACATGGAGAAATAAATTGGGAAGAATTTTGGAACGTTGTAGGAGGCAATGGCCCTTGTAACCAACAACGATTAGAGCACCATATTAAAGCACATACCGATGGGAAATGGGTGCGAGAAACAGCATACGCAGCAAGTTTAAAACGTTAATAAAAAAACAAAATGAATAAAATAGCACTTCAAAAAGTATTAATATCGCAACAAGAATCTCTTATTCGCGCTATCCAAGAAAGAATTGAATCCTCCAATACGATGTCAGACATTGACGAAACGGACACTATCGATCCGGAAGATTTCTCGCACCAAACAGAGGCTGGAGAGCTTAAAATTGTATTTGAACAGAAATTAAAAAAAGCACAAGCAGATTTGGAAGTATTGCGAAAAATTGATTTTTCACCTAAAAAAACTGCAGAATCGGGTGCTGTAATTACCACAGAAAATTTTCATTTTCTTCTTGGATTTGCATCGATTCCATTTGATTTCGAAAACAAAAAAATTGTTGGGATTTCAATTGATTCACCGATTTATAGTTTTATGAAAGGAAAAGCAAAAGGAGATAAATTCTCTTATTCTTCCAACAATTACCAAATTTTAAATATTTATTAATCCGTGAATTTTATGGAAAATAGCGATAACCAAGGACAATTATGGGAGGTTTTCATTCAGTCCAAAGCTGGACAGGCGTTTAAACATGTTGGAAGTATTCATGCTTTTGACAAAGATTTAGCAATTGAGAATGCTAGAGATGTGTATACGCGAAGAGGCGAAGGAACTGGGCTTTGGGTTGTTCCGAGTAAAGAAATAATTGCAGTTTCGATAAATGAATCGGAATATTTTTTCGAGCCTGCCGATACAAAAATTTACCGTCATCCAACTTTTTATACATTGCCTGAAGGTGTAAAACAGATGTAAGTCAGATTTCAGTAAAGTAAAACGAAAAGGCGCTTTGCTGAGTTGGACTTTCTTGGTTTGGCGAAGGGGCGAATGAGTTGCAATAAAACATTTTGGATGGTGTTTTTTTAGATTGACATATTTTAATATTTAAACGAATTAATGAATAAACCAATTCATTTACAGCCCTCTCGATATAAGGGTTTCGGCTCTTCGGATTTAATGAGCCTGTCCAAATAAGCACGTTTTCCCTGAATCGGATTCACCCGCTGTCCTCGAGCTTGTCGCGTAGTCAAAGTATAAAATGGTATAATAACACAAATCATGAAAGAAAAACAAAAATACTACCTGCAAATTGCAGACAATGCTTTGATTCTGAGTCATCGTTTAAGTGAATACTCGAGTAAAGGACCTTTTTTAGAGGAAGATCTAGCCACAACAAATATAGCCTTGGATTTAATTGGAATTGCAGAATCTATTTTTGAAGAAACAGCCAGACAATTTAAGAAAGATAGCACTGGCGACGATTTAGCATTTCGCAGAGCGGAGAATGAATATTTTAATTGCACATTGGTTGAACAACCAAATACAGATTTTGCATTTATTCTCGTTCGACAATTTTTCACAGATGCGTTTCATTTTTATTTTTTCTCTGAATTAACAAAAAGTAAAGATGATTTTTTAGCAGCAATCGCTACCAAATCACTAAAAGAAATCACCTATCACTTGCGCAGAAGCTCTGAATGGATGATTCGTTTGGGTGATGGAACAACTCTTGCAAATCAAAAAACACAACACGCAATAGATACGCTTTGGAAATTCTCCCAAGAATTTTTTCATGAAAATGAAACCGATAAAGCAATGAAAGAGCAAGAAATTGGAGTTGATTTATCTACGATACAACAACTATGGCTGCAAAAAATAAAGGAAATAGTTTACATGGCGCATTTAACACTTCCGAAAAATAATTACCAGGTGTTTGGTGGTAAGGAAGGAAATCACTCTGAATTTATGGGATATATATTGGCGGAAATGCAGTTTCTCCCAAACAAATATCCAGATGCTAAATGGTAGTTTTCGATTTATTTACCCGCCAAATGCATTAATTTATCCTTATTGATGATTTCCAATTTTCGAGTATGTATTTCAATGATACCTTCCTCTTTGAAATCTTTTAATAATCGGATAAGGGTTTCTGTTGCTGTTCCTACAAAATTCGCTAAATCTTCCCGTGTTAGATTGATTTCCTCTTTATCATACACATCTCCCAAAATCAAAAGTGCAAAAGCCAATCTTTCACGCACAGACTTTTGTGCCATGTTAGTTATAAAAACTGCCCTATCCCCTAATTCTTTGGATAATTCCTTCATTATACCATTTCGTAAAGTTGCATTTGTTTCAATCATGTTTAAGAAATCTTCCTTTCCGATAAAGCAAATATTGCACTCCTCCAAAGTGGATGCAGAAACCTTGTATGGTTCACCACTAAACATCGCACGAAAACCAATTATTTCTCCTTCTTTCGCAATGTGTATAATTTGCTCTTTTCCCTCATCTCCTCGTGCAAAGATTTTTACTTTTCCTTGATTCAAACAAAATACACCGCGCGGAAAACTACTCTCAATAAAAAGTGGTTGATTCTTTTTATAATAAGCACACGTCTTTTGTTCCTCAACGAGTGATATTTCGTTTTCGCAATTGTTTGCAAAAAGGGAGTTTTTACGTGCGCCACAGGTTGAACAAGTAACATGTTTGTGCGATTTATCCAACATAGTATTAATTGTTTTTAGTTACGTAAAGTTATACTTTTTAAGCAATCTTTTTAAAGCTGATTAATATCATTTTTTACTTTTTTTTTCGCGCCTACATTTGTGGCTAAAAATCATTGAAATGGACAGTCAAATAATCGAAAAATATAACGTTCCCGGACCTCGATATACCTCCTACCCAACTGTTCCTTTTTGGAAAAATGATTCCTTAAGCGACGAACAATGGCTGAATACAATACGCAATAATTCCGCACATTTCCATTCTAACGCAGTAAGTATTTATATCCATCTTCCTTATTGCGAGAGTTTATGCACCTTTTGCGGATGCCATAAACGCATTACAAAAAATCACCTAGTTGAAAAACCCTACATGGATGCTGTTTCTAAGGAATGGGATTTATACTTACAAAAAATTCCATTTTCTCCCGTGATTCGGGAATTACACTTTGGAGGTGGAACGCCAACGTTTTTTGAAGCGGACGCCCTTGTGCAATTGGTAGAACACCTTTTTAAAACAAAAAAAATAGATCCTAAACAGGTAGAATTGAGTTTCGAAGCACATCCAAACAATACAACGGAAGAACACTTACGTAAATTATTTGCATTCGGTTTTCGACGATTAAGTATAGGTATTCAAGATTATAGTCCAACGGTTCAACAGGCGATAAATAGAATTCAACCCGTTGAAAATGTAAAAAAAGTACATGACTTAGCAAGAGAAATTGGATACACATCCATTAGCCACGATTTGGTTTTTGGGTTGCCAAAACAAACTCTCGCTGCAATAGAAAATACAGTAAACCAAACGTTGCAATTAAAACCAGACCGAATTGCCCTATACAGCTATGCGCATGTGCCATGGATAAAGGGAAATGGACAACGTGGTTATGACGAATCCGATTTGCCGAAAAGTCAGGAAAAAAGGAAGCTGTACGAAACAGCAAAAAAAATGTTGGAAGAAAATGGCTACCTTGAAATTGGCATGGATCATTTTGCTCTAAAACACGATGATTTAGCAATTGCCTTTCAAAACAAAACTTTGCACCGAAACTTTATGGGGTATACAACACAAGTAACCAACTTGATGATTGGATTGGGAATGTCGGCTATTTCGGATAGTTGGTTTGGTTTTGCCCAAAATGAAAAAACGGTTGAAGGCTATCTCTTGCGCATAAATAAAGGTGAAATTCCTGTTTTCCGAGGTCACGTTTTAAGTGATTTAGACACCGAAATCCGCGGGTATATTCTCGATTTAATGTGTCAATTTCAGACAACTTTTAAACTGGATTCTCCATTTAAATCTATTCATGAATTAATTAAAAAACAGCTTTTAGGTATGGAAAAAGATGGCCTACTAATTTTAAAAAACGAAACTGTTACTTTAACAACTTCTGGAATTCCATTTGTGCGCAATTGCTGCATGGCTTTTGACCAAGATCTTCAAACAGACATAAAATTAGAACGCATGTTTTCTCAAACAATATGATGGAAAAAACCTGTTATCACTGTGGCGACGAAGTAATTGGAAAAGGAATTATCTTCGATCAAAAGTCCTTTTGCTGTAATGGCTGTAAAGCGGTATATCAATTACTGAAAGAAACCAATCTTGGAAATTTTTATACGATGGAATCGAATGCTGGGGCAAAACCATCGCTCAGTAACCAACATAAATATGCATTCCTTGAAGTTGAAACAATTCGAGATAAATTCATTGATTTTCAAGACGATAAATCAGCTCGTGCAACCCTTTTTCTTCCGCAAATACACTGTTCCTCCTGCATTTATCTGTTGGAGAATTTAACTAAAATTGAACCTGCGGTCTTATCCTGTCAAGTTAACTTTGCAAAACGGCAAGCAGCAATTATTTTCGATCCAAAAAAAATAACGTTAGCGGAATTAGCTCTCTTACTCGATAGAATTGGATATGCGCCAAATTTTGGCAACCGCTCGGCTACAGAGAAGAAGATGGACACCCAATTTTTATACAAACTTGGCATTGCTGGTTTTGCCTTTGGAAGCATAATGTTGTGGAGTTTCCCTGAATATTTAGGGGTGAAATCCGATGACCCAGCAATACGAAACTTTACTTCCTATTTATCTTTTGCGATTTCAATTCCAGTATTATTTTACTCCGCAAGTGAATATTTCATTTCCGCATTTAAAGCTTTACGCTATAAAAGTTTGAATTTAGATGTTCCTATTACAATCGGAATAATAGCGCTGTATTTACAAAGTGCATTTAGCATACTAATTGGAGATGGTCCTGGCTACATGGATTCTTTTGCGGGATTTATCTTTTTTCTATTGATCGGAAAATGGTTTCAAAACAAAACGTATAAAACACTTTCTTTCGAAAGAGATTACACCTCCTATTTCCCGGTCGCTGTGACCCGATTAGTGCACTTTGAAACAGCTGTAAAGGAAGAAATTATAGAAATTGAAGAATTAAAAGAGCAGGATAAAATAGTCATTCGAAACGAAGAGATTATCCCTTGTGACAGCACATTGCTATCCGATACTGCAAAAATTGACTACAGTTTCGTAACGGGAGAATCCAACCCGATTCACAAACAAAAAGGAGATTTTATTTATGCAGGTGGTAAACTATTGGGACAACGCATTGAATTAAAAGTTGAAAAGGAAAGCAACCGCAGCCATTTAACGCAAATATGGAACGATATAAAAACGACAAAAAAGAAAGTGAACGCATACCAATATCAAAATAAACTTTCCATTTACTTTCTTACGATTATTTTAATAATTGCTTCCATTTCCGCAATTGCTTGGGCATTTATAGATGTGTCACGCATCACCCAAATTATCGTAGCGATATTAATTGTTGCTTGTCCTTGCGCGCTTGCTTTATCTGCGCCTTTTACTTTTGGAAATGTGATGCGATTACTTGGCAGAAAAGGCCTATACTTAAAAAACACTGCCGTAATCGAACAACTAAATAGTGTTACAGATATTGTTTTCGATAAAACGGGGACACTTACCACTGGCGCCACGCAGCATGTCGAATATTTTGGAGATAATTTAACGCAGGCGCAATTTGAAGCGCTATATTGCTTAGCAAATTCCTCCACGCATCCACTTTCACGTGCAATTGTGCAGTATTTGGGTTCCAAGAAAATTGTTGCAAACTTTCCTATTGATGCCTTCACTGAACTCAGCGGCAAAGGGATTTCTGGCACTATTAATTCGTTCGCTATTCGAATAGGAAATGCAGAATTTACGCATCAAAAAAGATTGGATGCTAATGAAACTTCAACGTTTATTTATATCCGAAATGAAGAAAATATTACCAAAGGAAGGTTTGTTTTCACTTCTGAATTACGCGACGGAATAGCTGTGTTACTGCGTAATTTATCCAAGTACAACCTGCACGTTTTATCTGGTGATCGCGATAAAGACAAAGCATTATTGGAACAGATTTTCCCGAAAAATAGTACGCTTTTATTTGAGCAAACACCAAAAGACAAATTGGACTACATCGATGGATTGAAGAAAATAGGCAAGCATGTTTTGATGGTTGGAGATGGTTTAAATGATGCTGGTGCTTTGGGCATAGCGGATGTCGGAATTGCAGTTTCAGAAGATGTTTTTCGTTTCACACCTTCCTCCGACGCAATTATTGAAGCAGCAAAACTCTGGCAACTCGATAAATTACTCCTGCTTTCGAACTTTTCAAAAACCGTATTGAAAGTATGTCTCGCATTTTCCATTGCATATAATATCATTGGTTTAAGTTTTGCCATTTCTGGAAATCTTACTCCTTTAGTCGCTGCAATCTTGATGCCGATAAGTTCCATTACGATAGTTTTTATTAGTACTTTTTTAGTCCATTTAAAAAAATAGGCTCCCAACCCAAAAAAGTTATTTAGTGTTAAAAAACATGATAGAAATCAGCTTTTTTACCTGACTATTATCATTATTTTTTTGTGACAAACTCATGACATTTGTACTATGGGAATGATCTACATTATGCTTGTCGTTAGTTTAGTAATTGCACTGTTTTTTTTGGTTTCCTTTTTTTGGGCAACAAAATCCGGACAGTTTGACGACGACTATACACCATCTGTGCGCATTCTCTTTGACGACGAATCAACTCAAAATTCAAATAATCAAGCAGAAAACAAACAAATAGATGGAAATTCAGAAGTTTAGTTACGACAATAAGATCGTAAAGTATTTCGCCTACGCAACCGTAATTTGGGGAATAGTAGGTATGACAGTGGGATTAATTGCTGCTTTGCAATTAGCATTTCCAGAATTTTTTAATGATTACCTGGGATTTAGCTTTTTATCTTTCGGTAGAATTAGACCACTGCATACGAATGCAGTGATTTTCGCATTCGTAGGGAACGGAATCTTTATGGGAGTCCATTATTCCTTACAACGCTTATTAAAAGCAAGAATGTGGAGTGATAAATTGAGTTACATTAATTTCTGGGGCTGGCAGTTTATCATTGTTTGTGCCGTTGCAACACTTCCTTTCGGTATTACTTCTTCCAAAGAATATGCGGAATTGGAATGGTGGATAGACATCCTGATTGCAGGAGTTTGGGTTGTTTGGGGTTGGAACATGTTTGCTACAATTCTTGCTAGACGCGTAAAACATTTGTATGTCGCAATCTGGTTTTACATCGCAACGTTTGTAACTGTTGCAATTTTACACATTTTCAACTCGTTTGAATTACCTGTTTCTTTCTTTAAAAGTTACTCTTGGTATGCTGGCGTGCAAGATGCATTAGTGCAATGGTGGTATGGTCACAATGCTGTAGCATTCTTTTTAACTACTCCATATTTGGGTTTAATGTATTACTTCGTTCCAAAAGCTGCGCAACGCCCGGTTTATTCATACCGTTTGTCAATCATTCACTTTTGGGCATTAATTTTTATTTATATCTGGGCTGGACCGCACCATTTATTGTACACTTCGCTGCCAGATTGGGCGCAAAGTTTAGGCGTTGTTTTTTCAATAATGTTGATTGCGCCATCTTGGGGCGGAATGTTAAATGGACTTTTAACTATGCGCGGTGCCTGGGATAGGGTGCGCGATAATGTATTGTTGAAATTTATGGTTGTAGCATTAACCTGCTATGGTATGGCAACTTTCGAAGGGCCTTTGTTATCCTTGAAAAACGTAAACATGATTTCGCACTTTACCGATTGGACAATTGCACACGTGCATGTTGGCGGATTAGGTTGGAATGGAATGATGACATTCGGAATGCTTTACTGGTTATTTCCGCGCATGTTCCGTGTAGAATTGTATTCTAAAAAATTAGCGAACCAACATTTCTGGATTGCAACATTAGGAATTATTCTGTACGCCGTACCAATGTATATTGCTGGATTTATGCAAGGTTTAATGTGGCAAGATTTCAACCCAGATGGCACGTTGGTAAATGCTGATTTCCTTAAAATGGTGGACGCCATGAAACCATACTATATGTTGCGTTCTTTGGGAGGTCTTTTGTATATTATTGGTGCAATTATGATGTTCTACAACTTAATTAAAACAGCTAAATCCGGTAATTTCCTTGAGAATGAAGCGGCAGAAGCACCAATGTTACAACAAACAGAATATGCACCAGTAAAAGGTGAATATTGGCACAGAGCAATCGAAAGAAAACCAATTCGGTTCATGGTGGTAGCAATCGTTGTGGTAGCAATTGGAGGATTAGTAGAAATAATTCCAACGCTTATTGTAAAAAGCAATGTGCCAACAATTGCAAGTGTGAAGCCATACACTCCTTTGGAATTGGAAGGTAGAGACCTTTATGTAAAAGAAGGCTGTTACAATTGTCACTCTCAAATGGTTCGACCATTGCGATTTGAAACAGCGCGTTATGGTGAATATTCCAAATCAGGTGAATTTGTTTACGATCACCCATTCCAATGGGGTTCAAAACGTACAGGTCCAGATTTGGCGCGCGAAGGAGGTTTGAGAAGTAATTATTGGCATTACCGCCACATGGTAAATCCAAAAGAAGTTTCACCAGGTTCTATCATGCCTGCTTATACTTGGATGAAAACAAATGATTTAGATGTCTCCATTTTAGACAGAAAAATCCGAGCGATGCAAACACTTGGCGTGCCTTATCCAAAAGGATACGATAAAATTGCACTAAAAGATTTGAAGATTCAAGCAGAATTAATTGCAACAGATATCGTTAAAAATCTTCCAAAAGAAGTGCAGAAAAGTTTAAATATTCCAAAAGAAATAGCAAATCTGAAGAAAAAAGAAATTGTTGCCTTGATTGCTTATTTGCAAAGACTTGGAATGGATATTAAAGTGAAACAAAACGCGGACAAATCAACCGCTAAAAACTAACAGCTATGTTACGATTCATTAAACATAATTTGACCAACATAGATGGCGTAGAAATATTCCCAATGCTGTCCTTATTGATTTTCGTTTTGTTCTTTGCACTTGTTATTGTGCGCGTAATACGCATGTCAAAATCGCAAGTTGCAGAATTAAGTGACATTCCATTTGAGGATGAAGGAACAGTGGATGTCAAACTTGCAGGCCATACTCCTATTAACGACTGATGATTATAAACTAAGAAAATCATGAAAAAATATTTCACTATACGTTTGTTCGCCTTTGCATTACTCTTTTGTATGCAACAAATACATGCACAAGATGGAGAACAATTGTTTAAAGCAAAATGTAATGCGTGTCACATCGTAGATAAAAATTCGACAGGACCAATTTTAAAAGGCGTACTTAAAAAATGGTCGGATGCCGGAGAAGCAGAATTGCTTTATGAGTGGGTTAAAAATCCTGCGAATCTCATTGCCGGTGGTAAAAGTCAAATGGCAAACGCAATTAAAGATTACAGTGCTTCAGCAATGACGGCGCAAGTTGTAACGAATGCAGAAGTTGATGCAATATTAACATATGTTGATACCTACACTGCAGCAGTCGCGACAGCAGCAGTAGTTGTTGGTGTGGAAGGAAACTTACCCGAGAAAAAAATTGTGCCCAACTACAAAGAAAACCTTACCTTATTTTACTGGCTTTCCTTCACAATTATTCTATTACTCATTGCAATTGTAATACTGTCCACAACAGTTACCACTTTTATAAAATCTGATTTTTTCAAAAAGAAATTGGCTGAAAAATCACAAAATGATTCCACAACGCTTCTTGCGGTATTGATTGCCTTTGGAACCCTATTTTTATCTTCTCCATCCTACGCGCTAACATTTATGCAACCTGGTGAAGCAGAAAAAGACATGCCTTGGCTCTTGGTAGAAAGCAGCGACATCTACCTGATGGTAACGATAAATTTTGTCTTGCTCGGTGTGTTATTGTATTTGCGCCGTATTTTCAAAGATTTTCTTGGAATGGTCAAAAAACCAAAGGCGATTCAAGTTGTTGCTGCAAAAAGTACAACCCGTAAAATTAGTAAAATACTAACGGATGTTGTTCCAATTGAGGAGGAATATACCATCTTGATGCACCACGATTACGATGGTATTCAAGAATTAGACAATAATTTACCACCATGGTGGGTTTGGGGATTTTATGCTACTATCGTTTTTGCGGTTGTCTATTTATTTAATTACCATGTTCTAAAAACTGCAGATCTACAAATTAAAGAATACGATAAAGAAATTGCGCAATCGAAAATAGAAATTAATGCCTATTTAAATAAAATGGCTATGAATGTGGATGAAACAAATGCTACTCAATTAATGGATGCAAAAGATTTATCTGCTGGAAAAACACTTTTTGAAACAAATTGTGTGCTGTGTCATAATCCTAAAGGGGAAGGAAACATAGGTCCTAATCTAACAGACAACCACTGGATTTACGGCCCTGATGTGAAAATTTTATTCAAAATTATCAAATATGGTGCGGCAAATGGAATGCCTGAACATGCATCCAAATTAAATCCAATACAATTGCAACAAGTTTCCTCCTATGTGCTTTCGTTGCCTGATGCAGAAGGAAGAGAACCACAAGGAATAGCGTATGACAAAGACGGTAAAGCAGTCCAGTAGGATTGTTTTACCATTTTAGTGGAGAACATCAAAGCACGACAAGGTCTAAAAAAAGTCAAGCGATTTTAACAAAGTATTCAGCGGAAAAACAAACCAGTTCATGAGCGAAGAAGAAGAAACTTTTAGAGACAGAATCGCTACCGTTAATGAAAAAGGCAAGCGCGTATGGGTATTTGCTAAAAAGCCCAAAGGACCCTGGTATAACAAACGAAAAATAGTTAGCTATTTCCTACTTGTATTTTTATTTGCTGCACCACATATTAAAATTGGTGGACACCAAATGCTTTTATTCAATATAATAGAACGAAAATTCATCTTTTTTGGCGTGGTATTTTGGCCACAGGATATGTTTTTGTTTGCGCTAACACTAATCGTCGGTGTTATTTTTATTATACTTTTTACGATTATCTATGGCCGATTATTTTGCGGTTGGGTGTGTCCGCAAACAATTTTTATGGAAATGTTATTTCGAAGAATCGAATATTGGATTGAAGGAGATTGGACCTACCAAAAGAAATTAGATGCAGCACCATGGACAAGGGATAAAATCTTCAAAAGAATTGCAAAACACGCTATTTTCTGGCTAATTTCTTTCTTGATTGCCAATACATTTTTAGCGTATATCATTGGATCGGATGCCCTTTTTCATATTCAAACCGACCCACTTGGGAAGCATTTAGGTGGATTGATTTCAATTGTGCTATTTACAACCGTTTTTTATTTGGTTTTCGCACGTTTGCGGGAACAGGTTTGTACAACTATTTGTCCATATGGACGATT